>JBBKXU010000376.1:0-8582 GCA_037969645.1 Ferruginibacter sp.
TGCATATAGGAAGCCTTGTACCCATTATTTTACTGGTTCATTTACAAAAAGCGGGTCATAAGCCAATTGCGTTAGTAGGCGGCGCTACAGGCATGGTGGGCGACCCAAGCGGTAAAAGCGAAGAAAGAAATTTGCTGAGCGAAGATATATTGGACAAGAATGTAGCTGGCGTGAAAGCTCAGTTGGAAAAGTATTTAGACTTTGACAAAAGCAAACCCAATGCGGCCGAAATGGCCAATAACTACGATTGGTTTAAGGAGATTAGTTTTTTGGATTTTATAAGAGACACCGGTAAGCACATTACCGTTAATTACATGATGGCGAAGGACAGCGTAAAGAAGAGACTGGAAGGGGAAACCGGCATGAGCTTTACCGAATTTACCTACCAGTTGGTACAGGGCTACGATTTTTACTGGTTATATCAGAACAAAAAATGCAAACTGCAAATGGGCGGCAGCGATCAGTGGGGCAATATTGTAACCGGCACCGAACTTATAAGAAGAAAATGCGGAGGTGAAGCTTTTGCTTTTACATGTCCGCTGATAAAAAAAGCTGATGGCGGTAAGTTTGGTAAAACAGAAAGCGGTAATATATGGCTGGATGCCAATAAAACAACGCCTTATCAGTTTTACCAGTTTTGGTTAAATGCCAACGACAGTGATGCAGAAAGCTGGATAAAGATTTTTACTTTTTTAGATGAACCCACCATAAAAAATTTAATTGCTGAGCAGCAAAAAGATGCATCAAAAAGAGTTATACAAAAAACATTGGCAAAAGAAGTAACCATTTTTGT
Source organism: Ferruginibacter sp. (assembly GCA_037969645.1). GTDB lineage: Bacteria > Bacteroidota > Bacteroidia > Chitinophagales > Chitinophagaceae > Ferruginibacter. Next base: position 794 of record JBBKXU010000376.1, read on the forward strand.
ACATGGCGAAGCTGAATACAACAAAGCGGTTGAAACAACCGAAAAATTATTCGCCAATCAAAACGCAACAGCCGAAAGCCTTAGTGCAGAAGATTTGGAAGGCATGGAAGGTGTTGTAAAAATGAATTTTGCAAAAGAAAAAATTGATGAAGGCATTGACGTAGTGAGCTTTTTAGCGGAGACAAATATTTTCCCCAGCAAAGGCGAAGCAAGAAAAATGGCACAAGGAGGCGGTGTTAGTATTAATCGTAAAAAAGTAGAAAGTATAGAAATTAAAGTGGATAGTTCTTTACTGTTACACAGCAAATACATACTGGTACAAAAAGGAAAGAAAAATTATTTTTTAGTCAGTGTAACCTGATTACATCAACTCAATAAAAAAGGCGTACCAATTATCTGGTACGCCTTTTTATTTACTCATAAATTCTTATTGCTTTTTGGGTTCAACGGGTTTACCCGAAAGATATTTATCAAAAAAAACATCCATTGCTTTATAAAAATCGAGTCGATTATTTTCGTTGGCAAAGCCATGACCTTCATCATCTTTAACCATATAATCTACTGCCACTCCCCTTTTCTTTAAAGCAGCTACCATCTGGTCGCTTTCGTCTTTGTTAACTCTTGGGTCGTTGGCGCCCTGTGCTACAAACAGAGGCGTTTTAATATTGCCGGCATGTAAGGCAGGCGAAACTTCTGCAAGCAGTGCACTGTCTTTTACCGGGTCGCCTACCATTTCATAAAACATCGCTTTATAAGGTTCCCAATACGGCGGAATGGTTTTCATAAAAGTAAACATGTTCGACACACCCACATAATCAACAGCGCAAGCATATAAATCGGGTGTAAACGCCACGCCAGCCAGTGTTGCATAACCGCCATAACTGCCGCCATAAATAGCCACACGTTTTGGATCGGCAATACCTTCTTTAATCAACCATTGTACACCATCGGTTATATCATCCTGCATGGTTTTACCCCATTGTTTCTGGCTTTTCAGCCAAAATTCTTTTCCATAACCTGTTGAGCCACGAAAATTCATCTGCAACACGGCATATCCCCTATTAGCAAACATTTGAGCTTCGTTGTTAAATCCCCAATCGTCACGAGCCCAGGGGCCGCCATGCGGATTAATTACCACCGGCAAATTTTTAGCCTCGAAGCCTTTTGGTAAAGTAAGGTACCCATGTATGGTTAGCCCATCTCTAGATTTGTATTCGATAGGTTTCATGGTTGCCATATCCTCTTCTTTCAACCACGGAAAAGCATCCGCCAGAAATTTTGTATCGCCTGTTGCTTTATCATAGTAATAATATTTTGCTGCTACTTTATCATTTCCTGTCCAAACTACAAATTTATCCTCAGCCGTATTATTACCGTAGATCCCAATTTCGTAACCTTTAAATTTCTCCTGCATTTTATTGTACTCAGCTTCTGTTTCTTTATCTAAAAAATGTCTTTCCCCTTTCCAAGATGTATAATTAGCGCTGGTTAAAACTTTCCTTTTTTCTGAGTAGCTAAGACCATCCACATCATAATCAGGATTGGCGTAAATTTCTTTCACTTCTTTTTTAGAAGTTAGATCATATTCGACTATAGAAGTTTTGTCTCTACCAATATTGCTGCTCACGTAAATGTTTTTATTGTCGAAAGTAAAAAACTGTATAGCGAACTGGTCTTTGTAAGTAGTTGTAAGAAATGAATCGAACGTTGCAGCTTCGTTTGCACGCTGGTAATAAGTTGTATTTACACCATCTGTTTTGCTGGCAATCCTTATTGTACCTGTGTGATCGGTAACCCAACTGTCGTAATTTTTATCATTCTGAAACAACACTTTCAATTCTCCTGTTTCAATATTAATACTATAGGGATCAAAATAACGGGCATCACGCTTATTTAAAAGAATAAGCATTTCTTTTTCTTTGCCGGGTACCTGACTCCATCCATCCTGTATCTCAGTTCTTACTTTGGCAAATGGCGTTAATGCTTTTAAATCGCTGCCATCTTTGCCTACAGAAAACATTTGAAAATTTTCATCGCCACCAATATCCTGTAAATAGACTATCCGGTCACCTTTCCATTGATAACGGTAAATATTACGAACCGTATCATTGGTTACCGGAATAGCCACACTGTCAGAAATTTTGCGAACGAAAACATTGGTATGCCCATTGTGTGGACTCAGGTAAGAGATATATTCTCCATCGGGAGAAATACGCCAACTAAATTTTTCAGGATTTTTAAAAAAGTCCTCCACTGCAATTTTTGGCGCTTTTTCTTCGGTTTTTGTACCGCAAGCAGCAAAAACCAGGGCTACAAATGCCAATAATACAAAAAAGGGTTTTTGAAATAATTTCATCATAATCAGGTAGTTTTAATGTTTAGAAATGGTTCGGTAATGGATATACGACTTGCTGATGTCATTTGCAAGGTGCGTTAAGATAATATCTTTTCCCGCAAAACAAAAATCCCCTGAAAAGGGGATACATAATATTTTGTTAAAGCGGAAAAGGACTTACTCTACATCTACTTGTTTTTTTATTACTGCCCCTTCCTTAACCTGCATTAAAAACTTTCGTTCTTTTACCAGGTAACCATTTCCATGTTCGCAAAAATGTACTTTAAGATTTTGCAGGCTGATGGGATTGCCATCCGGTATATCGGCAATATTAGAATGGAGTATATCATGCCCATCAACTATCATCACCAGTCCGCTGCCGATAGCTTCCATCTTGTTGCCGTTGGTAACAATCATACCCGTATCTTCTCCCAAACCAATACCTATGCAGGATGGGTTTGCAGCTACGGCCTGTGCCAGCCTGCCAAAGCGGCCTCGCTTTTCAAAATGAGAATCAAAGATCACGTCTGGCATAAAGCCCAGACCAGTGGTTATTTTTACTTCGCCCTTAAGATGAGCACGGGTTGCATTGCCTTCGTATATCATGGTATTGCTCATGGCCATTGCCCCAGCCGATGTACCGGCGACAACAAATCCAGGTTCGTTTTGATACCTATCTCAAATTATTTTGAAAAATGCGGTGCCTCCAAAAGTGCTGCTCAGGCGTAACTGATTGCCCCCACTAAACATCACAACATCGCATTTGCCAATGCGCTCAAGATAATCGGCATTGGCGGTGTCGGCACGGTTTCGTATATGCATTACGCCAATATCGGTACAGCCTATTTTTCCAAAAGCGTTGAGGTAATTGTCGCCAACTTCGTAGGGGATCATACTGGCAGTGGTAATCACTTCTATACGGCACAAAGGCCCGCCAGCTTCTTCTACAACACGGGTAAGAATTCCCAGTTCAAAAAAATTGAGGTTATTGCGTTGGATCTTTCCGGTCTCCAGGTCTGTGCCCTTATCTTCTGCCCCACCAATCGCTATTAGTTTTCCTTTAGCAAATTGCATTTAATCTTTTTATGATTAACGCAAAAATAAGGGAAATCATGTTTTGATACCCCTAACCGATTATTAACCAATGTTAATTACCTTAAAAATCAGCTCTTTGAAAACGCGGTAATAGCTTCTACCAAAAGATCCAGATTTTTTAAACTGGTGTACACATTGGGCGTTATTCTAACACCATTTATATTCTCCCATTTAATACCTACGGTATGAATTCTGTAATTATCATATAAAAAGCGATCCAGTTCCGAAACATCTCTACCCTCAACACTAACCATTCCAATAGCGCAACTGAATTCTTTTTTAAACGAAGTATGCAGTTTTACTTTGGGCAGGTCTTTTACTTTATTCATCCAGTAATTCTTTAAATACAGCAAACGTTCTTCTTTTTTTTTACCACCAATCATGTCGTGAAAATCAATTGCTTTATCAACCGCTTCTTCAATATAAAAAGGCCTGGTACCTAAATGTTCAAACTTGCGTATGTCGTCTTCATCCTTTTCTCCTGCTCCAAATAATGGCCAGGTATTTTTAATTTTATCTTTACGCACATAGAGGAAACCTGTGCCTATTGGGGCTCCCAGCCATTTGTGTAAACTCGTTCCAAAATAATCGCAATTTAAATCGGGTATTAAAAATTCAAAATGGGCGAATGTGTGAGCACCATCTACCAATACAACAATGTTCTTTTTCTTAGCTGCATCTGCAATTTTACGTACGGGCATTTTTTGTCCAATCCAGTTTATCATGTGTGTTATTTGCACTACTTTGGATTTGGATGTAAATGCATCGGTATATTGTTTTACCAGATAATTTTCATCTTCACTAGGCAATTCTAAATTCACCCAAACCAATTTGATGCCTTCTCTTTTTTCACGCTGCCGCCAGGCGCCAATCATGTTTGGATAATCCTGCTTGGTAAGCACCACTTCGTCACCGGCTTTTAATTCGATACCAAATATGGCTGTTTCTAAAGCCTCTGAGGCATTGCGGTGCAGGGCAATTTCCTCAGCATCGCAACCGGCCAATTTCGCCAAATTTTTGCGAAGTGGTTCACGGCCGGTATCTAGTATTCGCCACATAAAATAACTGGGCGCCTGGTTACTGAAATCGTAATTCGTTTTCATAGCATCAGCAACCGATTTTGGCGCCGGGGCTACACCACCGTTGTTTAAATTAATAAAATTTGGCGCAATGGTATATGATTGCTGTACATAATACCAGAAATCTTCATCGCTGGCTAGCTCTGTTGGAGGAATTGAGGCCGCATTTTTTAACGCTGCCTGCAAATCTATGCTCCAGGCCGGCTGTAAAATATTGGCTGCAAATGCCGACGCAGATAATAAACCCATTTTATGAAGAAAAGACCTTCTATTACTCATGCACACGTATTTAGAACTACAATTTACAAATTTTGTTTTTTGCAAAGCAAGATGATTTTGGTAATTTCCATTTTATAGAGCAATTCCACAGAGATTCACGGAGAAGGAAAGAGTTTCACAGAGATACTTTGTGAAACTTTGTGTTTGCTTGTGATAGCTATTATAACACCAAATTTTAAACTGATTTATGAATATTGTTGAAATTAAAATCCTGAGAGGCCCGAATTACTGGAGCGTACGCCGCACCAAACTTATCCAGATGAAACTTGATCTGGAAGAAATGGAGCAGCTTCCCACCAATAAAATTGATGGTTTTAGGCAAAGGCTAGAAGCTATGTTTCCCACTATGATAGAACACCGGTGCAGCGTAGGCACCCGTGGTGGTTTTTTTGAACGCGTAGATGAAGGTACCTGGATGGGCCATGTGATAGAACATATTGCTTTGGAAATGCAAACCATTGCTGGTATGGACACTGGATTTGGTAGAACAAGAGGCACCGGAAAAGAAGGTGAGTATTATGTATGTATAAGTTATATGGAAGAAGATGCCGGTGTGTATGCAGCAAAAGCCGCAGTACGTGTTGCGCAAGCGTTAACTGATGGCGTTGATTACGATTTGGCCGATGATATAATGAAGCTGAGAGAAATACGAGAAGACACCAGACTTGGTCCCAGCACGGGTTGTATTGTGGATGAAGCTGCTAAAAGAGGAATTCCTTATATCCGCTTAAACAAACATTCGCTGGTGCAACTTGGCTATGGCGTACATCAAAAAAGAATAAGAGCAACTATTGCCAGCACCACAGGCAATATTGCCGTAGATATAGCCTGCGATAAAGAAGAAACAAAAAACCTGTTAGATGCAGCCGAAATTCCGGTGCCAAAGGGTGATGTTGTTAGAACAGAAGAAGGATTACAGGACTGCATTGACAGGATTGGCTACCCCATTGTAATTAAACCTATTGATGGTAACCACGGCAAAGGAAACACCACTAATATTATTAATTGGGAGCAGGCTTTAAAAGCTTTAGCTGCTGCTAAAGAATATGGCCGCAGTGTAATTGTTGAAAAATATATTACAGGTTTTGATTTCAGAATTCTTGTTATCAATTATAAATTTATTTGTGCTGCTTTACGCACCCCTGCTTCGGTAATTGGCGATGGAAAAAACAATATACAATACTTAATTGATGAAGTAAACAAAGATCCGCGCCGTGGGTACGGACATGAAAAAGTGTTAACCCAAATCACGGTTGACCAGTTTACGCAAAAGATGCTGGATGATTTGGGTTACACATTAGAAACGATCCCCAAAAAAGATGAAATGGTTTTATTGAAGCCTACAGCCAATCTGTCTACCGGTGGCACAAGCACCGATGTAACTGATGAAGTGCATCCGGCTAATATTATCATGTGTGAGCGCATTGCAAAAATTATTGGGTTAGACATTTGCGGTATTGATATTATGGTTGATAATTTAAGATCGCCGGTTAAGGAACTTGGTGGCGCCATACTGGAAGTGAATGCAGCACCGGGTTTCCGCATGCATATTGATCCTTCGGTTGGATTGCCACGCAACGTGGCCGAACCGGTTGTTGATATGCTTTTTCCGAAAGGAACGGCTGGCAATATTCCCATTATAGCCATAACAGGCACAAATGGTAAAACCACAACCACCAGATTAACTGCTCATATTGCCAAAACAGCTGGTTACAAAGTTGGCTATACCACCAGCGATGGCGTGTATATACAAAATCAGTTAATGATGAAGGGCGATTGCACCGGACCGGTATCTTCTCAATTTGTTTTGAAAGATCCTACAGTTGATTTTGCTGTTTTAGAGTGCGCCCGTGGCGGTATTTTAAAAAGTGGATTAGCTTTCCAAAATTGCGATGTGTCGATTGTTACTAATATTAGTGCCGATCATATAGGGCTAGGTGGTATAGATTCGATGGAGCAAATGGCGAAAGTAAAACAGGTGGTACCGGAAACTACCTTTAAACACGGGTACGCCATTTTAAATGCCGAAGATGATTTGGTATATGCCATGAAAGACGGGTTGAGTTGCAATATTGCATTGTTCAGCATGGATGAAAACAACCCAAGAATAATTAAACATTGTAAGGAAGGTGGCTATGCTGCAGTTTTCGAAAACGGCTATATAACTATTATGAAAGGCACCTGGAAAATACGGGTGATAAAAGTGATTGATGTACCTGTAACCTATGGTGGAAAAGCAATTCATAATATTATGAATTGTTTGCCCGCCGTGTTAAGCACTTATTTCTGGCGCAATATCGAAATTGAAGATATCAGACTGGCATTGCAAACATTTATTCCATCATCAACCCAAACTCCGGGAAGATTAAACTTGTTTCAATTTAAACAATTTCAGTTTTTGGTTGACTTTGCACACAACCCTGCCGGACTAGAACTGCTTTGCGATTTTGTAAGCAAGCTAGACGGCACTCCTAAAGTGGGAATCATTAGCGGCACCGGCGACAGAAGGGATGAAGACATTCGTGAACTGGGAAGAATTTCGGGCCGGTCTTTTGATGAAATAATCATACGGCAAGATAAAAACTTGAGAGGTCGTACGGCTGAAGAAATTGTGAACTTACTGGTGGAGGGTATTAAAGAAACCCAAACAAAAAATATACCCCTTGAAATTATCTATAATGAAAAGGAAGCCATCATGTTTGCCTATAAAAATGCGAAACCGGGCTCTTTAATTACCATTATGTGCGATGTGGTAGCCGAGGCATTGGATTTGATTAAGGGGTTGAAGGAGAAGGAGGATGCAGAGTAGAAAGAGCAACCAGCTTTTAGCTGTTGGCTATTTGCTGGTTTCAAAAAAATGCACTCTTTCTAGGTGCTGAAAGCTCGGAAACAAAAGCTTTTGAAAATGCATTTGGGAATTATACCCTGTTATCCTAAATTTGCACTCCCGATAAAAAATTGAGGTGGAATATTGGGTTATGGTGTAAAGGTAGCACAACAG
>JBBKXU010000377.1:0-2505 GCA_037969645.1 Ferruginibacter sp.
GACCAATACAGATTCAAAACCACCAAATGCAAATACCAGTAATAAAACGGTAGATGAAAAGGACGAAAAGCCCGGCACTGCAGTTACTTCAAAATTTGCGGGCTCCATATAAAAAAGGCCAACGATAATAAACAAGAATAAAGGCAGCAGTTTTGCAATCGTTAAAAAATTATTGACCCTCGTAGTGTTTCTTACGCCAACATGATTAATGTATGCAAGCAACATTGTAATAAAAACAATACTGATGATGCGGGAAGAGGGTTGTAAGAACCAGGGAGAAAATACTGCCAAATAAGTAATTAGTAAATTAACGAGCGCTGCAAAAGTAATAAACCTGCTAAGAAACAACAGCCACCCGGTAAGAAAAGCAGGCAATGGCCCAAAGGAAGCATGTGCATAAAGATATGGCCCGCCGGTTTTATTAAAACGGCTGCTTACTTCGGCAAAGCATAAGATAATAACAAAGACCGCAACGGCACAAACTAAGATAGCGGCAATACTGTAAACACCAGAAATTTTAAAAGCCTTGGATGGTAAACCGAAAATACCAGCGCCAATGATACCATTGATAAATAATAATACCATTTCCCATTTGCCGATACTGCGGTTTAACATCCGGAAAAGTTATGTAAAATTTTGTATGATTATGTGTAAAAGAAACCCGTAGGTTTAAATACTATGCCGCCATCGTATGGTAGCAACGCAGGCAACGGTGCAGGCAAACAGTTGAGTGTGGTCCAATGGAGGCAAAGTCTTTTGTCTGAAATCAGATGCTCCCATTTGCCGCTGTAGATAAGTCACCATCCACATAAGACTGCCCCTCATTGCCTGTCCCGGCCATTCCGGAGGCTCCCAGGCAGATGCATTTGATAAGCTATACTGGCGCATGTCTTCCACCGGATAACTTAATGCCATAAAATCATTCCGGAGTTCGTCGGGCACTTGAAAGACAAATGTTGCATAAACTTACATCATACTGGCGCAGCTATACAGCAAAGCAGCGCAACGTTTCATCCTACAAGCGTAAATGTTTTGAACGATCAATTAAAATTCTAAAATCAAACGGAACTAGTCCTGCTTTAAATTGTTTCGTATTTATGCTGCTTCTCTAAACAGGAGCAATAAAAAATTAAGTGAGTAAAGAATTTTATTTGCAATACTAAAATGTTATCTTAAACCCAACCTTCTCCGTTGGGGCGAAAATTTTACCCGGGGTACATAACAATTCTTAACAGGCAAAAACATGTTGTAGCCTGATGTAAAGAATAATTATACTACCATCTCTCTGTAGTTTTTACTAACCTTAAATGTTTTCAAGCATGAAAAAATATATCCTCACCCTGTTTATTGTATTTGCATTTACCCATAGCAATGCCCAAGTTAAAATTGCGTATGTAGACCTTCAAAACTTTTTAAAGGCGAGGCCTGATTATCAACAGGCAGTAAACTATGCTAACGATATAAGCAAAAATTTGTCTGAATTGCAGAAACAAATTTTAGATAAATATGAAAATGCCACTACCGACGAGGAGAAAACTGAAGGCTATGAGAAGATGTCAGCATATTCCAGGGTTGCTAAAGCATATGAGGATACAGTTAATATGAATTTTGCCAATCTCGAAACCTATTATCGTGAAGCCATGGGGAAGACCGCAACTTCAAAAGGGTTTAAAATACTCCTGGATGCAAGCAATGAAGACACATTAATGATTTTTTGGGCCTCTCCAGCACTTCTCAATAATTCAAAACAAAATTTATTAAAAGATGGTATAAAAACAATTGAGGCCCGGGCTATTTTTGAGAGCAGTGCCGAACTAAAAGCCATTCAAAAAAAAGCGGAGAATCTTTACAAAGAAGTAGAAAAGGATCTGGCGCAAACTTACGAGCGGTTTTCTGAAGTTGAAAGTAAGATGCGGGATGAAGTATATGTTTCCTTTGATGTAGATCTAAGAGAAGTCGCAGTATTTGGAGATAAACATATAGAACCTGGTTTGCTTAAAAAAATTAATAATCGGATGGCTCAAAAGCGGGATGCTAATTATAAAGATTACTCAAAAGCAAAATCAGCATTAGAGGAGGCCTACAAAAGTAATGTGGCTGAGATCAGTGCTGAACAGGGCGCAGTAGTGGCCAAAATAAGAAAACAAATTATTAAAACTGAAAAGACGGAACAGCTTAGAATACTTTTAAACTTGAATAATTCGGATGTGCCTGAACTCATTTGGGTAGCACCATCCATCGTTCAAAATCCCAAAAATGAATTGTTACAGTATGTAAACAATTAAAGACCTCCTGATAGAGGAGCCAATGCACTTTATTTAGCAACATCCTCATAGGGCCCTGCCCGCTGTTGGTATTCCACTACGCACAAACCCATACTTGCACCCTTGCGACGTTGCCGCCTGGTTACCGCTAGTTATCAGCGCACCAGCGGCGCCGCAATTATTTAGACAGCAGCAGTTGACTATTACACATTCCCGTGGCGATAACAGCCGGGGCAACTAA
>JBBKXU010000378.1:0-3436 GCA_037969645.1 Ferruginibacter sp.
GGCTTGAATTACGACAAAAATCGTTTGAAATCCTTTGCCCGTGCGGCTTGTGTGGGAATGAGAAACGGCGCCTTTAATAAAATAATGAAAAATAAATTGTTTTGCACAATTAGTTAACAACCTGCATTACCGAGCGGAATGCTATGAATTTATCGCCCCATTTATCAAAGCCTTTTTGCCGCATTTGGGACGAATGATTCTCAATATAATTGTTGTATAAGCCCATACTTTCGGCATAATACTGTACGGCGTAAGTTGGTCCTTCGCTGTCATCAACTTCCATCAAACGTAAAATAACGGCATGGGTAAAGCAACCGGTTTGTATAACATCAGGTATATGTTCTTCCCTTAACCAAATTAACCAATCGTCCTGAATGGCCTGTGCTATTTTTATGGTAACATTATAAACTATCATGTGGTTTTTCTTTTATCAACTTCCTTCAGCATTTTATAAGTGAAGAAAATTAAAATTAATAAAGCTGCTGCAATTGAACTCCAGAGAATCCATTTATTGCTTTTATCGTCACTGTTGTTCAAACCATTTTCTGCAATGGCGGTTAATTCACCAAATTGTAAAAGCGAAATACTGTCGGGCATTTTATCTCTAATTGCCGTAATATCATAATTAGGAGTTACAGCCGCCTGATTGTCCATTATTAATTTATAATCATCCCCAGCTTCTAAATAAGCAGTTATATAATGATTAAAACAGGCTGTTTTTACTTCGTTTACTTTCAACGGTAAATTGTCTTCATTTCTTATCAACAAATAAAAAACTTTGTTTTTAACAATGGGGATTTTAAACGCAAGGGTACTGTTATTCGATACAGGAAAAGACTGTATATGTCTGCCGGGATTGGAATATGAGTGCTTTTCAATATCGGGCACATATAAATCAACTTGGCGACTGTAATATTTTACGCCACTTAATTGTAAACTGACATGGTCAAACTGGTAGGGCAGTTGCTGGGTAATTTTTATATAAGAGATCTTACCACTGTCCATCTGCTCCATTTTTCCAATGGGGTTTTCTACTAGTTTATTAAACGGGTTTTGAGCGTCCGGTATCAGGTAATCGGTTCCAACACCTTTTATATTAAAAGGGTCTTTATTGTTATTGTGAATGCTTAGTTTATAAAACCGGTAGTTATTGGGTGGAAAATTAACTTTAAAACTATTTTCCGAAGCGCCGATTGCCGGCACAGGGTTTATTAAAATGCTATCATTAATTACAAACCAGGCTTTGTTATCGTTTGAGCCGCTTAGTGTACCAAACCGCTCGGCGGCGGTGTTGGTAATTATAAGGCTAAAATCAGAAGATGTGGTTGTATCTTTTTCAATTATTAAAGTTGTTTTGAGTTTTGAGTTTTCAACAACCGAAAATTTTAAATCCATTATTACAGCATGATTGGTACGTTCAGCTGCCGGAAAATGCAATATATGCGGCACCCATTTACCAGCAGCATTCACAATTCTTAAATCGCTGTAATCTGTTTTTACATGTGCATTTATTTCGGGGTTTAGTTCAATGTTATAGAAGGCTGCAGCTTTTACAGGGTTTAAAACGCTGTAAAACTTAAACCCATCTGTTTGTGCTGCACAACTGCCCGTTATCAGGCCAAATAGAAAAATATTAATCAGTTTTTTCTTCATCAATAATTATTTTTTTCAATCGCTGATACATAAATGAAACCACAAGTAACAATACACCAAGGCTAAAGAATGCAGCTATCTTGCCACCGGCAGGTATATTCCTGATGTCGAAAATAAATAATTTAAGCAGCGTAATCGTAAACAGTGTTAAAGAAATGATACGAAGTGTACGATACTTGAAATGCATACCCAGCCACATGAACGCAAAAGAGCAGAGGCCCCATAAAACAGGCAGGCCGGTTTTAACATAGATGCGCCGTATATCCTGCAGTGAATCGTCGGCACCATAAAAAATATGGTTACTCAGTAAATGAAACTCTACACTTAAGAAAACAACAATTACCGTGCATAAAACCCAGCTTATAAATAAGTTCCCATCCTTATTCAAATCGCCATTACTACGCAGCAACTGAATTAATTTATACAGCACGAAGGCAATAAGTAAAGCGGTTATCCAATGGGCTGCGAAATGTATGCCGTAATTATTTTCGGTGAGCATTTGAGCCTGCAACCAGAAACTAACTGCTGTGCAAGCCAGATAAAGGAACAAACAAAAGCTAAACATAATGGCGTAAGCATACCAAACCAGGCGCAGTTGTTTAACAGCCTGCGAAACAACAATCATAATATTTGTAAATGCCACAGTGTACAGCAGCAGATAAAGTATGTTGATATTAATATCGGGGAAGTAGGATTGAAACTGGTAATTTATTTCAAAAGCCCCTGCTGCGAATAAAAGTGCAATAGCAAAAATCCTAAAAGTTTGTTTGCCCGGTATGGCTGCAGATGAAATGGCTTTAACAACTTCGCCTTCTTTAGATCTAATCAAAAACAGTAAATAAGTTGCCAATGCAGCGAATACCGAAGTGGTAAATCCTTTATTGGCGATAATGCTGAGGCTTGTTCTGGAAAAAGGACCATACAAATTTGCCCAATCCATCAGTAAGCTTATCAGCATCAATACCCAAACCAGCCCTGCTGAGTATTGAATGATGCTGATCTTTGATTTGGTAAATAACCAATACAATAACACTGCCTCACTTGCCCAGAAGATGGTGATATAATTACCATGCAACTGTATAGGTGCTGTAATAGAAATAAATGTAAGCGTAATGCCAATAAGCAGGTATAAGATGTTGGTATCCACTTTTCGTTTACGAAAAAGAAAATAAGAAACGCCCAAATTAAAAACCCCCAACGAAGCACTGAACAAACCTCTGTAATCCGCCCCACCCATATTATTAAGGCAATAAATACCTGCTCCAAAATACAAGCTGGTATTGGCCAGCAAGATGCCAAAGTCCGAAGCAATAAACTTCTTTTTTTCTTTTATGTTATGGGCAATGTTGATGATGAAGAACAACAGGTAAAAAATGGTTGCGAAAATAAAACCGTGTTTATATGGAACTGCACTGCCGCTATCAGTTGAAAATAATAACCAGCTGGCGAACATTAAAACCGTGAAAATAAAACTCAAAAAATTAAGTAAACGCCACGCTTTATTGTATGCAATAACCAAGAGGCCACTGTTTAAAATAATGAGGTAGGTAAACAACACTTTATAGTTGCCACTGCCTGTGCTTACTAAGAGTGGCGCTAAAAAGCCGCCAATTAAAGCTATGATTGCGAGTTCCTGTTTATCGTATAATAATGCAAGTGTTACTGCAAAGACAGTAATTACAATCATTATTATAAATGCAGTTGTTTGACTTAATAACTGAAACTGCTGAAACGCCAAAGTAATAGTAAAGTAAAAAACAGCGATACCGCCGCCGGCCAAAAC
>JBBKXU010000379.1:0-6379 GCA_037969645.1 Ferruginibacter sp.
GGCACATTTGTACCTCCCGTATTTCCCGTTGGGATTTTTCCTACAAATGATTTTACTCCCCCAAACAACAGCCTTAGAATTTGCCCGATAACTTCCTTTGTATTTTTTATTTTAATACCAAACGTCAACATCTTCCAATGCACAGCGGTGTGTTCAATTGGATAAGGCTGCCCTAGAATATGAGCCCGTTCCAGGTGCCGCCAGCTTTGCTGGTAATGCTTGTTATCAAACTCATTTTTGCATTGAGCTAACTCTTCCCGATAAAATAATTTTAACGCTTTTGGCATGGTTGTATTTAACTTAATGTGCATGTCCCTCGGTATTTGTCTGCTTGGCCAAAATAAAAAATGAACCTTTTACAACAACTTTTGAATCTGCAGGTATTGCATTCAGCAAAGTTATTTCGCTGTAACCAACATCACTGGTGCCTTTAACCACCGGTATTCTTTTAAAATGTGTTTCCGCTTTTTTAATATCTACGGAATCAACAATAAAAATATAATCCTGGCCCTGTAAATTAACAATAGCCTCTGTAGGTATGGCCGGCAAGCTGGCTTTATCAAGACTGATGTTTGCCGTGATATTCATGCCGTCGATCAAACCTGTTTTATCCCCCTTTACCATGGCATGTACCGAAACTGCCTTGCTTTCATTTTCAAAAGATGAACCCAGCGAAAATATTTCAGCATCGTATTCCTTACCGGGATTATTGGTCAAGGTAAAATGAATGGTCTGTTTGTTTTTTAATTTCGGCAAGTCTTTCTCATACACAAACAGATCAAGATGAAGCTGCCTGTTGTCAACTACTTCGGCTATTACAGTACTCAAATCTACATAGCTTCCCATCTTTACATTAACTAAACTTACTACGCCACTGATGGGGCTTCTTACCGATAAAACAGAAACTAATTTTCCATTCGAAAGAGATGATGGATTAATACCCATCAGTTGTATTTGCTGCCGCAGTGATGAATGCCTTGTTCGTAAAGACCGCAACTCTGCATCTGCAGCCTGCAGATTCTTTAATGCGCCTGCATTGCCTTCATTCAGTTCTTTTTGTCTTTTATATTCCAGTTCAGCCAACCCTATTCTTGAATTAATGCTCAGGTATTCACTTTGCACCTGAATGAAATCAGGATTGGAAATAGTGGCAATGGATTGCCCTTTGCCAACAGGATTGCCCGGCTGAACCAGCAAAGATTTTATCACTCCGCCGTACAGCGAATTTACGCTGGCTTTGTTTTGATTAGGAACTTTTAGCACACCGTTTGTTTTTAAAGAAGCCGTTAATTGCTTTTGTTCAATTGCTCCAAATTCAATGCCGATAGTTTTTATCTGATCGGCTGTGAGTATGGCTTCATCGGCTTCTACATGTTGCTCAGCTGCTGGCGCTTCGGTTTCAGTAACCGTAGTTTCAGTTTTATCTTTTCCACCACACGATATAAAGAATACGGCAGTGGTAAAAATGGCGATGATGATTATTGATCTATTTTTCATTGTCGAATTATTTATTGATTGATAAAGTAATAGTACCGGATAACAGATTGATTATAGCTGTTCAGCACTTCCTGATAATTTTTTTGAATATCGATGGCCTGCGTTAAAAACTGGGATAATTCTGCAAAGCTGATCTCTCCTGCCCGGTAAGCCAGCGATGATGCTTTAATAATTTCTTCAGCCTGCTTTAAACCGCTTTTTTCATAAAAAGATAATAAACTGTTATTCCGTTCAACTTCTTTCTGCATCTGCAGTTGTTGTGTATTCAATAACTGTTTTCCATATTCAAATCTTTTCTGTTGCAGTGTAACTTCGGCCTGTGCGGTTTTTACTTTACTGCGATAAGCCGATGCGCCAAACAACGGAAATGAAGCGGTAACAGAAAATCCTGTAAAGGGATTATCAGCACCCCATAGCCGCTGACTAAAAAATCTGCCGGAAAAATCAGGTTTATTTTCATTCTTAATTACAGAAACACCCGCATTGGCAATATTAATATTTTGAGATTGGAGCGCCAGCAACGGATGCAAACTGTCGCCGGGTAATACTGGCATAGTTAATTTTTCCAAAGGCAGAATCAATGGTAAAATCTCATCATCGCTGTTGAGTAACTGCGATAATGATTGCTGCTGAATGCTGATATCGTTTCCGATTTGCTGGAGCTGTGCCCGTAGTTCAGCCATCTTCACATTGGCCGCGATGCTGTCCAGTCCACGGCTGTCGCCGGTTTTTACTTTTAAGACGGCAGCCTTGCTTAATGAACTGTAAATACTGTCGAGGCGATAATACAACCGCTGTTTGTCCTGTAAAAACCAAAGCTCGTAATAAGCCGTCTTTACATCTCTTTTCAAATCAATTTCAATAGCCGATTCATTTACTTCGAAATATTTCATCTGTTCTGCATACAGATTTTTCTTTGCCTTGTACAAGCCCGGCCAGTCAATACTTTGCGATACACCCACTTTTAAAATCCCTTTACTGTCGCTCGGTCTAAAATCTTCATTCTCGGCAAAGAACCCTGTTTTGGGCATTGCTGTTGCCGTTTTCATTTGCGTCTTCCCTTTGTATATCAGATGGGCATTGATTCCGTACTGCAGGTTATTTTTTGCCGCAGTTATGGTTTCATCAATGCTCATTCTTTTTTGAATAGTTTGCTGAGCCTGGGCAAAACAGGCAATATGCAATAGGCAAATTGCAAAAAACGCATTTGCCCCTTTCTTACAGCCTATTGCCAATTTGATCTTGCTTATAACCCATGGACATTCCATTTTCCAAATTTCCATAATTTAATATTTTTCAGGATTAGCAATCATGTGATGTAATAATTTCCCAATTTCTTCATTCTGTAATAAAAGCGCTTCCTCCTGTCCCGCATCAATATATAGGCATGCGAACGAAAAATCAATCCAAACAGAAGTTTCTGAATTCTCCATATCGGCATCGGAAATTTTAGAAACAAAATGCGCTGGATACTGTTTTTTCCTATAGGCCTCAGCTATATTGGCACATACACTTCTTGAAGATCTTCTTACCTGATCTGTCAGAGAATATTTTTCCTCTTTGGGAAATGTTTTACTGATCTCAAAAACTTCCATTGCCTGCGTAAATGCTTTTTTATATACGGTAGTTTCTTTAAAATACTTAGTCGCCATAAATTTTATTTTTGTTTTTATTGAACTCATTGTCAAACTCCCGCCTATTGTATTTCTCCAAATGCCTATTGCTTATTGCTCATTGCTAATTGTTTCTTTGCTTCTTTTTGAAAAAATGATATATAAACATGGTAAAACGATCAGCGTTAAAAAGGTAGCGGTTATCAATCCACCAATAACAACCGTTGCCAACGGCCGCTGCACTTCTGCACCTGCGCCAGAGGAAAGCGCCATCGGCAAAAATCCCAGCGATGCAACCAGTGCGGTCATCAACACCGGCCGCAATCGCATCCGGGTTCCTTCCCTAACCCTTTGCCCCACATCATCCATACCATCTTTTTGCAACTGGTTAAATGTGTTGATGAGTACAATACCGTTTAACACCGCCACACCAAAGAGTGCTATAAAACCCACTCCTGCTGAAATACTAAAAGGCATTCCTCTTATCAGCAATGCAAACACACCACCAATGGCACTCATAGGGATAGCCGTAAAAATTAATGCTGCGTCTTTAAACGAACGAAAAGTGAGATATAGCATGAAAAAGATTAGCAGCAATGCAAGTGGCACAACAATCATCAATCTGGCAGAAGCTTTCTGCAGATTTTCAAATGTGCCGCCATAAGTATAGTAATAGCCAAGTGGTAGTTTTATTTTCTTATTTAATTTTTCCTGTGCTTCTTTTACAACACTGCTTACGTCCCTGCCGCTTACATTAAAGCTTACATATATCCTACGCTTGCCAGCCTCACGGCTTATTTGTGCCGGACCGGTTTTAAATGACACTGTTGCAACCTGCGATAAAGGGATCTGGTTACCATCTTTCATCGGCACATATAAATTGCTTACGTCCTCCATTGAACTCCGTGAACTGCTATCGAGCCGCAATACCAAATCAAATTTTCTTTCATTTTCGTAAACAGCTCCGGCCACTTCTCCTGCAAAAGCAGTGCTGATAACATGATTCACGTCTTCAATATTCAATCCATATCCCGCAAGCCTTGCCCGGTCATATTCAATGGTGATTTGCGGCAGACCATCAACCCGCTCTATCTGTGGCTGCGTAATTCCTTTTATCGGACCAATCACATCGGCTACTTTATCAGCATATGCCACCAGCGTATCCAGGTTTTCACCAAATATTTTTATTGCTACGTCCTGACGTATGCCCGTCATCAATTCATTAAAACGCATTTGTATCGGCTGACTCGGTTCGGCTATCACACCGGGTATGGTAGATAATTTATCTCTCATCAAATCGGCCAGTTCATAAAAATCACCTGTGGTTGTCCATTCACTTTTAGGTTTCAGTATCACCATCAGATCCGAAGCTTCGGGCGGCATAGGATCGGTGGCAATATCTGCCGCACCGGTTTTGCCAACAACCATTTTAACTTCCGGATATTTAAGTAACATCCTTTCAGCCATCATCATCGTTTCTACAGTCTGCGATAAAGATGAACCCTGCGGTAAAACAAATTCAATGGCATAATCTCCTTCTTCCAAGGTGGGAATAAACTCTCCTCCCATATTTTTAAAAACGATGATGGATAGAACCAATAAACCAATAGCAACACATGTTACGGTATATTTTATTTTTACCGCCGCATTTATTATCGGAGTATATAGCCGCTGAAAAAAAACCATCATCTTGTCGGAAAAAGTTTTTTTATGGCTGATGTTTTTCGAAAGAAACAATGCACTCATCATGGGTATATAGGTGAGCGATAGGATCAATGCACCGAGTATGGCGAATGATACTGTTTCTGCCATGGGCCGGAACATTTTTCCTTCCACACCCTGCAAAGAAAGTATGGGCAAATACACAATGAGAATAATTACTTGTCCAAAGGCAGCTGAGCTCATCATACGTCCGGCACTGTTTTTAACAGCATTATCCATCTGCTGTTGTGTAAGCCTGCCTTTTATTTTTTCATTCGAAAAGTAATGGAGTGTTGCCTCTACAATAATAACAGCCCCATCCACAATCAACCCAAAATCAATGGCACCCAGACTCATCAGGTTGGCACTTACGCCAAATAAATTCATCATGGCCAACGCAAACAAAAGAGATAAAGGAATGGCAGATGCGACAATTAAACCCGCCCTGAAATTTCCTAAAAATAAAACCAGCACCAGTATTACTATCAGTGCGCCTTCTATCAGATTTGTTTTTACTGTGCTGATAGCACGGTCAATTAAATTTGTACGATCTAAGAATACTTCTATTTCCACATCATCAGGCAATGATTTTTGTACCGTGATCATACGTTCTTTCACCAACTTAACAACCGATGCACTATTGGCGCCTTTCATCATCAGCACAATACCACCTACCACTTCCTTTTCACCATTATAGGTCATGGCGCCGTAACGTGGTGGTGACCCAAATTGTACAGTTGCCACATCTCTTATCAAAACCGGAATACCGCTTTGCCGTTTGATGACAATATTTTCAATGTCGGCAAAAGTTTTTACCAGCCCTACTCCACGTATGAAATAGGCATTGGGCTTGCGGTCGATATAAGCGCCTCCTGTGTTTTCATTATTCTTTTTCAGGGCTTCAAAAATTTCTGGAATGGTAACGTTCATGCCTTTTAACCTGTCGGGATTAATGGCCACTTCGTATTGTTTGCTGATACCACCAAAACCCGTTACCTCTGCCACACCGGCAATACCGGTGAGTTGCCGGGCCACAATCCAATCCTGCATGGTACGCAGGTCCATAGCAGAATATTTTTGTTCACTGCCTTTTTTTGGATGTATGATATACTGGTAAATTTCTCCGAGGCCTGTTGTAACGGGCCCCATCTCAGGCTTTCCCATCTCCGGCGGAATTTCCGATTCAGCAACTTTTAATTTTTCGGCAATGAGCTGGCGTGCAAAATAAATATCCATCTTCTCCTCAAACACCACGGTTATTACGCTTAGTCCAAAACGGGAAAAGGAACGCATCTCATCAATTCCCTGAATATTTGACAAGGCCCTTTCAACCGGATAGGTAATGAATTGTTCCACCTCCTGTGCAGCCAGCGTGGGAGCCGTTGTAATTACCTGTACCTGGTTATTGGTAACATCGGGCAGTGCATCCACAGGCAATTTGGATGCACTCCATAAACCCCAAACAATCAGGGCAATGGTCATTACCCCAATGATGAGTTTATTTTTTATACTGAAATGAATGATTGAATTCAACATGAAAATTGATTGTTCGGTTAGTAACACAAATC
>JBBKXU010000380.1:0-3856 GCA_037969645.1 Ferruginibacter sp.
TTATACAGGTTTACGTTGATGGTAAAATCCCACCACTTGGCGAATTTTGTTTTGCTAGTCAACTCTAAACCAATATTGTAACTGGTATTGGCATTGGCGTAAGAAGTTATCAGCACGGTATCTGGCTTTGCATTCGGGTCGGGATTCGCATCCAGATACTGATAGTTGGTGATAAGATTATTGGTGTTACGTAAATAAGCAGTTGCCAGAAAACTTGTTTTTTTACTAAGTTGATTCTGGTAAGAAATCTCTGCCAGGTTTGTAAACTCAGGTATCAAATTAGGATTACCAATTGATAAATTCACCGGATCAGAAATATCGTAATTAGGAATTAACTGGAAAAAATTAGGCCTGTTTATCTTACGGGAATAATTTACTTGCAGGTCCGATTTATCACTCAACTTATAAGTCATAAATACGCTGGGGAACAAACTGAAGGGGTAGTCGTTTTTGAAAGATTTATTAGTGCTTGTTATAGTGCCTTCATAGCTCGAGCTTTCTAAACGCAGGCCCAACTGGTATGTAAAGTTTTTAATTTTTTGACTGAAAGTAGTGTAAGCAGCATAAACCTGATCGGTAAATTTGTAGTTATTACTAAATCCTGTAACTAAGTTTAGTTTGCCCGAACTATCTTGTTTGTAGTTTGATAAGGAGCTTACATAGTTTCTTACAGCACCTCTAACACCCATTTCAATTTTTATATTTGCATTAATAGGATTTACAAAATCTGATTGTGCGGTAAAAAATTTGGTATTGCCCCCACCGTTGGTTTGTTCAACTTCTGCAACAGTTTTAGGGCTGTTGTTTGTGTAAAAATACTGTGTGTTATAGTCGCCGTCGTTTGTATTCTTGCTTTCGTTATAGTTTGCATCAACCGTCCACTCTTTACTTGGTTTTGCAAAATTGTGCTTAAAGCTGATGTTAGCGCCCACATTGCGGAAACTGAATGCAGTTTTCGTATCTCTGTAACCAAAGTCAGAAACCAACACATTGTTTTGATACAATGTATCTCTCTCAATATTAATAAAATCGGTGTTTTTGAACTTACCGGTAACATAGGTTCCGCCAACTGTCAAGGTGTTTCTGTTATCAATAAAATAATCGAAACCACCACGGGCAAATGCAAAGAAACCTTTGTTTATGGGGTTATTATGTTGCTCAAAAATGGAAGTGGTATCATCGTTTAAAAAATTAGTACGTTCGCTGTTTGCAATGCTGATAGATTTTCTTGAATTTACTCTGGCTCTTGCAAAAAAGTTTATCTTATCCTGCTTTACATTTATGTCGCCGCCAAATCCTGGCCTTCCTCGTGAATCTATACTTGCATTAATGTTTCCATTGTAACCCACTTTACGGTTCTTCTTCATTACAATATTTAAAATACCTGCACCACCGCCACTGGCATCAAATTTTGCCGACGGGTTGGTAATGATTTCAATACTGGCAATTTCATCTGCCGGAATCTGGTCTAAAGTGAGGGTAGTGGGCCTGCCATCAACAAATATTTGAGGCGACGCATTTCTTAAAGTTACATTGCCGTCAATATCCACATTAACTGAAGGTACATTCTTCATCACATCAACTGCTGTTCCGCCTACGCTGGTCAGGTTTTTCTCTACGTTAAAAACCTTGCGGTCAATATTCATAGTAAAAATGGCTTTACTGGCAGTTACCGTTACATTTTCTAATTGCTGAGGATCAGTATTCAACGTAATATTTCCCAAATCTTTATCAATAGCGTTTAGCATACTACTCATATCGCCTGGTTTTGCACCAGCCATATTCATCTCAAAGGCAACTTTTTCATCATAAGCTTTAAAGCCAATGGCAGTAATTTTTAGTTTGTACTGCCCCATTATATTCAGGTTTTCCAAGCTGAATTCTCCCTTTTTATCGGTAAGCATACCTGCCACAACAACGTCTTTGCGTTTTTTAGTAGCTGTATCAAATTTATTCTGAATAAGTAGTACAGATGCGGCTTCCAATGGTTTATTGGTCACCGATTCAAGCACTTTACCATAAAAATGGCCCATATTCATATTTTGTCCGCCTGCGCCACGGTTTGCGCCAGCACCTGGCATCTGGGCGTTAGTAATTGAAATGCTCATCGTACACACACAAATCAGCAGAAATTTTATCGAATTAATCATTATAAAAGGGTTTCTATTTTTGGTTTTAAAATTTTGATTTGCAAATAACACGCATTAAACCCATACTTGGTACAAATAAGAGGATGAGTGGTATTAGAAAAAGGGGAAATAAAGGCTGATTAACAATTTCTTAGCTGAAAAGTTGAGCGTTTACACAAATATGTATCAGCCCGGTAAAAAAACCGATGCCGGCGCCCAATAATTGAGCCTTAAGCAATTGCCCTTTTGCGGTTTTGTAAAGCAATTCTTCAGCCTTGCCGAAAGAGAAACCGGCAATTTTTTCGGTAACCTGTTTTTCAATGTCGATATCTTTTTCCAGGTTGCCTATAAAACGCTGCATCAGTTCCGGAAAAAGGGTTTCCAGTTCAAGTAAAAATGCTCCTTTCAACTGGTTGATAGTCTTGTTACCAATGAGCGCCGAAAGCATGGGGAATGTATCTTTCAGCCTTACTCTTAAGAAACTGTCTATATGTTGTTCAATTTCAGGTTTTAGCTTATTAAAGTTTTCGGGGTCGGTTACTTTTTCCTGTAAAGCTGCAAACGAAAATAATTGAGTACTCACCATGCTGCCGATTTTTTCTGCAATAAGTTTTTGATTGGCCGGCAGAATTCCCTGAATTTTTAAACCCGCAACTGAAACCGGTTTTTGAGGACGGAAAAGCAGTTTAATGCTTATCCAGATTACAAACCAACCCGTAAAGCAGGATAGGAGCAGTGGTAATATGATTTGAGTTAATGTCATGTAATTGCAACTGGGGCTGCAAAGTAAGCGATTATGGCAGGCTGTTCAAAATGTATTTTGAATGAGTACTGTTTTTGATTATTTTTGCAGCCTGTTAAAATGGTAGTCGTAGCTCAGTTGGTTAGAGCATCAGATTGTGATTCTGAGGGTCGGGGGTTCGAGCCCCCTCGATTACCCAAAAAGTTCTCCTGTAAAAAGGAGAACTTTTTTTTTTGGAACGAAAATTGAACTATCTATATTCAAACAGGTTAAAAGGCTTTGTTTACCGTTCATCCTTACAGATTTCCGAAAATCTGGTTTAACATAACATTATCCAGATTCTTACGTTTAGTACCGGTGTAAACAATGCTTTTCCGTTATTTTTACACTATGCAAAAAATTGCGCAATTTATGATGAGTAAAAAATTTATTCCGGTAATACTGGTGCTTACCGCTGCCAGTCTTTTTTTGGCGTTTCAAACACAGGGCAAATCCGAAAATGATAATCCAAAATCCAAGTACACTAAAATTATTCGTAATGTAGGTATGTTGCTGGAGCAGGGGCATTACAGTCCTAAAACCATCGACGACAGTTTTTCAAAACAGGTTTTGAAAAAATTTGTTGAAGACCTTGATCCGGATAAAAATATTTTCCTGCAAAGCGATATTGAGGGGTTTAAAAAATTTGAAAATAAAATTGATGATGAAATTCACGGCGCAGAGATTGTTTCGTTTTTTACCATCAGCGAAATATATATAAAGCGTTTAAAGGAAACTGCCGGTTTGTATACTGATTTATTGTCAAAACCTTTTGATTTTACAAAAGATGAAAACGTGTTGCTTGACAGGGAAAAATTAAATAATCCAAAAAACGATTCAGAGCGAAAAGACATCTGGAGAAAGCGTTTAAAATATCTTACGATTGACAGGTATTATAATTTTATTGAAGACAGAGAAAAAAATAAAGACAAAGACGATTTTAAAT
>JBBKXU010000381.1:0-3926 GCA_037969645.1 Ferruginibacter sp.
ATTGATAATGGTTTAAAACTCAGAAAGACTTCAGCTTCTACAGCATTATCCATTATTTCATTATCAATTATCCATTTTTTAATACCCATACTCCTTCAACTGAAACTCATTATCCCGCCACTTCGGCCGCACTTTTACAAATAATTCTAAAAATACTTTTCGGCCTAAAAACGTTTCAATATCTTTTCTGGCATCTGTTCCTAATTTTTTTATCATGCTGCCACCACCGCCAAGAATGATTCCTTTTTGTGTTTCTCTCTGCACAATAATCTCGGCACTAATTTTTGTAAGCGTTGCTTTCTCTTTAAACTCCTGCACCAGCACGGTTGCGTGGTAGGGTATCTCTTCCCCGTACAACAAGAATATTTTTTCTCTGATCATTTCACCAACAAAAAACTTGGTGGGCATATCACTCAAATCATCACCCTCATAAAAGGGCATTCCTTCGGGTAAATATGTAAGAATGCTTTTCAGTAATTCATCAATACCTGTTTGCTTTAAGGCTGATAAGGAAACAACTTCTTTGCAATAAGACTGGGCTGCAAAAAAAGCAGCAGTTGTTTTTAACTGTTCGCCATTAACGGTATCAGCCTTGTTTAAAATAACAATGGCAGGTGCTTTTAATTTTAATGCAGCAAATATTGCATGACTGTCGTCGATATTTTCTCTAACATCAGTTATCAATAATGCCACATCGGCATCTTCCAAACTACCTTTAACCGCCTGCATCATTTTTTCATGCAGTTTGTATTTAGGTTCGATGATACCCGGCGTATCGGAAAAAATAATCTGGTAATCTTTTTCGGTTAAGATTGCCTTGATACGATGCCTAGTTGTCTGCACTTTGTGCGACACAATCGCCATCTTCTCTCCCATGAGCGCATTAAGCAATGTGCTCTTGCCCGCATTGGGCTTCCCAAATATGTTTACAAAACCTGATTTCATGATTTGTGGTCATTTTAAATACATTGACTATCACAAACATGCGTAAGAATGGAGGAGATAATCAAATTCATCAGTAAAAATTAAACTGAGAATAAAAATTCGTTTAAAATCAGAAAAGGCTCAATCGAGCCTTTTGATTTTTTTAGTTGCGAAGACTGGGATCGAACCAGTGACCTTCGGGTTATGAGCCCGACGAGCTACCGCTGCTCTACTTCGCGGTGCAAAACTAAGGTTTTGTGCGCTTGCTGCCAAATAATATAAAATTTTATTAATTATTTCTAAGACTGTAATTTAAATAGTATCTGCCAATTGGCTGATTTAAGCCACAACCAACTGCTATAAAACAGCACGCTAAAAATCAGTCCGGGGATATTGCAAGGATAATTCTATACAAATAAACATCATAGTTATTTTAGGACGAGTCAAGGACGAGTCAGGACGAGTCAAGGTGTATGGCTCAAGTATAGCTGCAGTATGGCAGATGTATGGAGAATGTATTAAAACATTATGTTAAACAGTTTGTTTCTGCATGAATAGCTTTTACAAGCTTTGCACAGGATTAATAAGTAATTGTCTAACTTTCAGCGTAAAATTATTTGATGAAAACAGCTGCCCTAAGTACTGCCGGTCTCGCCTTATGCCTTTCCATGGCTACTTCATGCAAAAGCAAAATAAAACAACAGGATGATGAAATTTACAGCCGCCACCTGCAACGCCAGGTTAAATTAACCATCATCAGCACACCCATGCCCGATGACAAATCCGACTTAAACCTCCTGATATTGAACGATGGACAGGAAATGGGACAGTTTAGAGTAAAAGAAATACTGGACAGTTTGTATAAGAAAGAACTGATTAAACCACTGCTTGTTGTTGGTATACATGCCGGCGACAGGATGAAAGAATATGGCGTAGCCAATTATCCTGATTATTTGAAACGTGGCGAAAAGGCAGATCATTACGATGCTTTTATTAATAATGAACTATATCCCTTCGCTAAAAAAAATGCGACAGTCCGAAAATTTAAATCTGTTGCTATTGCAGGATGTTCGATGGGTGGATTATCAGCTTTTGATGTAGCCTGGAGCCGTGCCGATAAGATCGATAAAGTAGGTGTTTTTTCAGGTTCATTCTGGTGGCGGGATAAAGATGAAAAAGCTGCTGATTATTCAGATGATAAAAACAGGATTATTCTTACAAAACTAAAAGCGTCGAGAAAAAAACCGGGATTGAAATATTGGTTCTATGCAGGAGATAAAGAAGAAGAAGGCGACCGGGATAAGGATGGAATTATTGATGTGGTTGACGATACAAAAGATTTAATTGAACTCATTAAAAACAAAAATGTTTGCCTGCCGGATGATATCAGGTTTGTGCAGGATGCTAATGGCAAACATGATTATGGAGCATGGAGTAAGCAATTACCCGGTTTCTTAATTTGGGCTTTTGGAAAATAAACCTATCAGGTTTACATGCCGAAGCTTTAGAGAAGGTATGTTTGCAGCAAGACTCAGTAGCAAAGCAAAACCTTATGGCTTACCTAGCTAATTTGTCTTTGCCACACTACTTGCTCCACTGGTATACACATCTTTAATAACAGCGCTCCCCTTATAATTAACATCACTGGCACCGGTTGCATTTGCAGTTAACTCTTTATTCACCGTAATATTTACATCCGAAGCGCCGGAAACCTTTACGGTACAAACGTCAGTTATCAGGCTAAAACCCTTTACATCACTGGCACCGCTGCTTATTATATTTACAGTATTGGCTGTTCCCGAAACCCTTATATCCGAAGCGCCGCTGAGGTTAATATTTAACGTATTTACTTTTACTGCACCGTTAAAGTCGCAGGCGCCCGACATTTTTAAGTCCAATGATTCTGTAGTTAACAAACCTACAATTGCCACATCGCAAGCACCTGCTGCGTCAATCTTTTTTAGGTCAACAAAAGAAATATAGGCCCTTAACTTTTTGTTCTTTTTGCTCCAGCCCTTATCTCCATCATAATAAATGCTTAGCACGCCATTCTCAACTACAGTTTTAATTCCTTCTTTGCTACTTGCATCAGTTGCACTTACGGCAGCAGAAATTTTGTCAGACTGAGACAAATAAATATCTATCCCGCTGGAAACCTTAATAGTATTAAAATTTCCAACCAGCGCTCTTGCCGAAGCATTGGGATCAACTACAATATCATTTTGTGCCTGAGCAGCTGTAATGAAAAACATCAGTGTCAATACCAAAAAATACTTTCTCATTTTTATAATTTTTACTTCCTGAGATAAAATAAACTTCCAGATCAAAGCAATCATATATTAATGATTGCTTTGAAAAGTCAGTTTCATGGCTATACTTTAGTTTATACGTTAACCAATTGCATTTTGTTACAGCATTTAAAATAAATACCCAAAACAACCCTACCTTTGCAGCATAATAGCTCTTTTAACCGTTTGAATTTCCGGGGTGCTGCTGTCAACAGACAAAAGCTGAGATAATACCCGATAACCTGCTCAGGATAATGCCTGCGAAGGGAGAAAAATCGCCACCCGGCCCTTCAAAAAGGCTGGAATTGTAACGGATAAACCCTCCCCCGGATTTTCAGCTCAACTTTTTAGGATGAAAAAATTACTCATGTGTATTGTATTATGCAATGCTGTATCTGCATTACATGCACAAAAAGAAAATAAATTTAATGACACTGCTTTTCTTCAACCCGTAGAAGTACAGGCGATAAGAGCAGGCGAGAAAGCCCCTTTTGCCAAAACAGATCTTGATAAAAAAGATATAGAGAAAAATAACCTTGGGCAGGATATTCCCTTTTTATTAAACCAAACGCCTTCTGTTGTAGTTAGTTCCGACGCCGGTAATGGTGTGGGATATACCGGCATACGTATACGTGGCACCGATGCGGCAAGAATTAATGTTACGCTAAATGGCATACCATACAATGATGCAGAAAGTCAGGGTACATTTTTTGT
>JBBKXU010000382.1:0-5750 GCA_037969645.1 Ferruginibacter sp.
CCGATGTTCAATCCAAGTAAGAAAGTACGGCCATTTGCAATGGTATTTCTGTCAACACCCTGACTGCTTGAAGTATTACCATTTGATGATACTTCAGGATCTGGTCCCGGATAGTCTGAGAATATCCACAGGTTGGTGCCGCTTACGAAAAATCTTGCACTGGTAATCTTCACTTTTTTGGTAACAACGTTTGGTAAAGTATAACCAAAGGTTAAATTCTTAACCTTAATAAAAACACCTTTAAACAAATTGTAAGTCATTGGTAAAGCCGAGCCATTAGAAACGTTATCGCCATATACCGGACGTGGTACACTTGATACATCTCCAAACTGCTTCCAGGCATCTAATACATCTACATGGTTGTTCCAGAAACGCTGATCGTGCAAGCCTGCACCTGAACCATAATAAACATAGTTACCACCCTGGTAAGTAAGTAATAGGTCTAAATCAAAACTCTTGTACCTGAAGTTGTTGTTAAAGCCGCCGTAAAAAGTAGGCAAAGCATTAAACATTTTTGCATCGGCAGCCTGATTTATGGTAATTGACTGTCCGGCAGCATTATTATATCTTGTACCATCGGTATTTGACCAGTTAAACTGACCAGCCCTTGGGGCAAAACGGTATAATACTTTAATACCATCACTGTTCAATAAAGCTCTCGAACCGGTAGCCGGGTCAACACCTGCAGAACGTACCAACCATAAACTTCCTACAGAGAAACCAGGAGCAGTACGGTTTACTGTTTCCAGACCAGATGTTGCAGTTAGTACCTGCGTTAAACCCGGTGCCAGTTCAGTTACACGGTTTTGATTGGTTGTGTAGTTGAAGCTACTTGTCCAGATAAAGTTTTTGGTGCGAACAGGAATTATATTAGTTGTAAATTCAAAACCCTTGTTGTACATTTTACCTACGTTAGCAGGAACCGAAGTTGGTAACCCGGCTGAAGGGGCCTGAGGCACATTCAGTATCAGGTTACTTTGGTCATTCTTATAGTAGTTAGCCTCAACGGTAATTCTTTCTTTTAAAATACCGAAGTTAATTCCCACATCGAATTTCTTACTGGTTTCCCAATTCAGTTTATCATTACCTGCCTGGTTAAATACCAAAGTAGGCAATCCGCCATAAAGACCCGAACCAAAGGTTGAATAAGAAGCAAAATCGCCGATACCGCCTGTATTACCAACCTTGCCATAACTGCTACGCAGTTTAAAGCTGCTGAACACATCTTTCATTTTACCCCAGAATTTTTCGTTGTTCACTTCCCAACCTACAGATACTCCCCAAAAAGTTTCCTTTTGGAAAGGTAATGCTGAGTATTCATCCTGACGAAGATTGGCTGTAACAAAATACTTCTTCTTAAAATCGTAATTAGCACGGCCAAAAAATGATAATAGATAATTTTCGCCCAGTACACTGCCTGATGGGTTGTTAATTCCCCAACCAGCCTGAATAACTGTATAAACCGGATCAGCAATCTGTGTACGGTTAATACCAAAGCCGGCAGATGTTCTGCGGTCTTCTTCATGACCAGCCAACAAACTGATATTGTGTTTTTCTTTTATGCTGTAGTCAAACTGTGCAGTATTATTCCATGTCCATCTTTTATATTTACCATAGGTACTTGTAGCACTACCAATGGGCACTAAACCATCGCCGTGTATTGGCGTTTGAAAAATATCATTATCTACATACAGATAATCAATACCATAATTAGATCTTAATGTTAACCAGTTAAATGGTTTGTATTGTAGTGAAATATTACCCTGAATATGATTGGTTTCGCTGTTTGAGCGATTCTTATCAAGTAAAACTCTTGGATTATTAAAGCCTACCTGTCCGCCCGGTACACCATTAATAATATTGTTCATTCCACCTATAAAATTACCAAGCGATGTAGGGGCAATATTATAGGTACCATTATTATTCATCGGAGCTATATTAGGCGAAGTTACAAACTGAGTACGCCCCAGACCAGCTGTTGCAAAACCCTCTCCAGCTAATGAACCAGATGAAACAGCTGCCAGATTATTTTCATTTGAGTAAGATATTTTAGCACCCAGTGTTAATTTTTTATTGAACTTATTCTCTATGTTCATTAAAATATTCTTACGGTTGAAATCATTTCCTTTTAAAATTCCTTCCTGATTGGTATACCCAGCAGAAAAATAATAGGATGTATTATCGTTTGCACCCGAAATATTTACATTTTGGTCCATTGAAAAACCTGTACGGTAAACTTCATCTGCCCAACGGGTATCGATTGGTTTGCCATCGGGGCCATTAGTCATATTAAACCTAAAATATAAAGGATTAGCCGGGTTAGTTGAATTAAGATTTTGATTATTTGCCAAAGCCATATTCTTATAATCTGTGTACTGCTGTGCATTCAATACTTCGGGAATGCCGTATGCACTGGTAAAACTGTAGGTAGAATTATAATTTACCCTTGTTTTACCCTGCTTACCTTTTTTAGTAGTAATAAATACCACACCATTGGCAGCACGGCTACCATAAATAGCGGCAGCAGATGCATCTTTTGCAATATCAATTGACTCGATATCATTTGGGTTAATACTTGCAAGTGCATTACCTGCCGAACTTGCAGAACTGAAATCACCAGTTGGACTGGGGATACCATCCACAACGATTAAAGGATATGAACTGTTAGAAATAGAGTTTGTACCTCTGATACGGAATACCGGCGGCGTGTTTAAAACTCCGTTAGGAATAGTAATCTGAACACCGGCAGAACGACCGGCCAATGCCTGCTCAAAACTCTGAACCGGCTTGTCGGAAACTGCAGAACCTTTCACAGTAGATACGGCACCAGTAGCTTCCTTCCTCTTCTGGGTTCCGTAACCCACCACTATAACTTCCTCTAATTTTGCATCTTTTACTACTAATGCAACATTTATAGTTGCATTGGCCCCTATTGTTTTGGTTTGGGATTCAAAATTTACGATAGAAAAATTTAAAGATTTAACAGATGCAGGAACAGATATACTGTAGCTTCCTGTTTTATCCGTTTGGGTACCATGTTTGCCATCAGGGCTGGTTACAGAAACTCCGTCTGCAGGAGCTCCTTTATCATCAGTAACCTTTCCGGTAATTGTACGGTTCTGGGCGGCTGCATTCAATACAAATACAAATACAGCCGATAGGAGTAAAATCGATTTTCTCATTTGCTTAATAGTTTATGGCGACAAATATAATTCACATTCCGTGTAATAATCAAATACTTTGACACATTTATTAACCTTTTTGTTGCTTTTCTTTTCGGGCCTTGGTTTTAAGGCAGCGGATCAATGAAAAAAAGAATACTAATCAACTTACAGAAGTTGCTTCAGCTTTTATTTTTATCGGTTTTTTGGGAGCAAATAAAAGCAGCAAAACGGGCAATAAAACAAGGTTGGTTAAGGTTGAAACAAGCAACGTAACAGAGGTTAACCAGCCCAGTGCCATGGTGCCTCCAAAACTGCTGCCGCAAAAAATCACAAAGCCGGCTATCAAAACAAGGGCGGTATAAACAATGCTTAAGCCTGTGTTTTTTATAGTGGCACTTACCGTATCTAAAATATGGTAATTGTAAACCGGCAGCTCCTGTTTGTAATTTACCAGAAACCTGATGGTAATATCTACCGCAATACCCAGTGCTACGCTAAAAACCAATACCGTAGAGGGTTTTAAGGCAACGCCTACCCAGCCCATAATACCCGCTGTAATTACCAATGGGATAACATTGGGTATAAGAGAGCACAATAAAATGCGTACCGATTTAAACAGGTAAAGCATGCACAATGCAATTAAAAGAAAGGCCCAGAAAATACTGTCTTCTAAACCATTTACTATAAAACGACTGCCTTCTAAGAAAGTAATACTGGTGCCGGTAAGCTGAATTTTATAAGAAGCGGTGTCAAAAATTTCAGCAGCATTTTTTTCAATCTCTTGCAGCAAAACCGGTAGCTTTTCGGTTCCTATATCTGCCATACTCATGCTAATACGTAGGTATTGTTCGGTAGAATCTACAAAAGAGCCCATTAATTTGTAGGTGGCAGAGTCAGAAGCCGTCATTTCATTATTTTCACGCTTTTGGTTTAACTGAAGCAATTGCTTATGCAGATCGTATAAAGGATTGCCAAAAGAAGGAAGTGTATAGGTAGAATCGCCCTTGCCCTCACTGGCGGCCTGGTAAAAGAACTTGATACCATCAACCACAGAAAGCGGTTTTGCAATGGCGCTCTGCTTTACCAGGAACGAATCCTGAAACATGGCAATCTTATGAATATCAATCCTCGGGCTTAAGATTCCTTTTGGCCTTTTGGTATCCACCACAATCTCCAGCGGCATTACACCACCAAAGTTTTTTTCAAAAAACTTAAGATCGGTATAAATTTTATCAGTTTTGGGAAGATCGTCAACTATATAAGAAACACTCTTTAATTTAAAAATGCCAACCACCGCAAAAACCAATATTGCACCTGTAACTGTATACACTGTTTTTTTGTGATGAAACACCCATCTTTCAATCCTTAATAAAAAATTGACAATAAATTTATTGTTGAGGTATTTGGTTTGAGCAGGTTTAGGAGCAGGCAAATAACTTAATGCCGCCGGCAACAAAATAAAAGAAACCACAAAAATGATCATGATGCTTATGCCAGCCACCACACCAAATTCCTGCAGTATGGCGCTCTTGGTTAACGCAAATACTGCAAAGCCGATTGCCGCCGTTAAATTACAAAACAGGGTTACTACCCCCATCTTGCTTACCATATCAACCAACGACTTTTCTTTGTCGCCGGTTTCAATATAAGAGCTGTGATATTTATTGATAAAATAGATGCAGTTGGGTATGCCAATTACCACGACCAGGCAGGGAATCAACGCTGTTAGTAAAGTAATCTGATATCCACATAAATACAAAACACCCACACTCCATATAACGCCCATAACCACTACCAGCAAGGAAAGTAGTGTAGTACTTACCGATCTGAAGAAAAGCGCCAGTATAAGAGCGCTCAATAAAAGAGAGCCGAATAAAAAGTACTTCATTTCATTCTGTATCCTGTTTGCTACTACAGTTCTTATTAACGGTAAACCGCTTATGTGTACTTCTGTTTTTGTTTTTTCCTCAAAGGCTTTTACGGCATTTATGATACTATCTATCACTTCGGTACGGCCTTTCGAATTCAATACATCTTTATTGATGCGTACAGCAATGAGGTAGGCTTTCGTTTCGGGATTGTACAGCAGATTGCGGTAAAACGTGAGATTGAAAAAACGGCGGGCGGCAGAATCCAAACCGAATTGTGTATTAATTGAATCTGAAAATATCCTTTGAGCGCTGAGTTTTTGTGTAACCGAATCTTTGGCAAGCCTCACAGCTGACGGAATGCTCAGCACATCCTCAACATACTTCACTTCTTTTATTTGCTGATGAAGTTCCTGATAAGCATTAAAGGTTTTTAAAGTAAACAGGCTGTCGGTTTGTATGCCTGCGACCAGAGTATTCCCATCGTCGCCAAACTTTTCTTTAAAAGCGAGGTAGTCTTTGTATTTGGCGTTATCGGAGGGTATGGCTTTCGAAAATTCATAACTCAGTTTTACTTGGCTGGCATAATAGCCCATTACCGCCGTAATCAACAAAAGAAGAATAAGCAAAGGCCCCCTGAACTTAAGTACAAACTTTCCTAAACGCTGCCACATATATTGAGTCGTTGAATATGAAGTTGCAAAGAAAACCAATTTAC
>JBBKXU010000383.1:0-3347 GCA_037969645.1 Ferruginibacter sp.
GGGCATGAGTGCTGTGGGCATTAAACCCATCGTTGAAGTACAATTTGCCGATTATATTTACCCGGGTATGAATCAACTGGTAACAGAAATTTCAAAAAGTTGTTACCTGAGTTGTGGAAAATTTCCGGTTCAAACATTAATACGGGTACCCATAGGCGCATATGGGGGCGGCGGGCCATATCACAGTGGCAGTATAGAGAGCACATTGCTAACCATTAAGGGCATAAAAATTATTTATCCAAGCAATGCTGCCGATATGAAGGGATTGATGAAAGCTGCTTTCCTGGATCCTAACCCTGTTGTAATGCTGGAGCATAAAGGGCTTTATTGGAGCAAAGTGCCGGGCACTGAAGATGCTAGGTCAGCTGAACCATCGAGAGATTATGTTATACCACTTGGCAAAGGCAATGTAGTTGTAAAGGCAGATGAAGAAAGAATTGCTAATGGTGAATCGGCCTGTGTTATTACTTATGGCATGGGCGTTTACTGGGCCAAA
This sequence comes from Ferruginibacter sp., assembly GCA_037969645.1. Taxonomy (GTDB): domain Bacteria; phylum Bacteroidota; class Bacteroidia; order Chitinophagales; family Chitinophagaceae; genus Ferruginibacter. Next base: position 497 of record JBBKXU010000383.1, read on the forward strand.
GCGGCAGCAAAAAAACTCAACGGATGCATTGAAGTAATCGACCTGAGGTCTTTATTCCCTTTGGATGAAGCATTGGTATTTGCAACAGTAAAAAAACATGGCAAATGTTTAATTCTTACCGAAGAGCAACAAAACAATTCATTTGCCGAAGCATTGGCAGGAAGAATTTCGAAAGCATGCTTTAAATTTTTAGACGCCCCTGTTGAAGTGTTGGGGGCATTGGATTTACCGGCAGTACCTATGAATATTATTTTAGAACAGGCCATGTTACCCGGTGCAGATAAAGTGGAAGCAAGATTAAAAACTTTATTAGCTCAATAATCCATTAGTCGATTATTAAACCGTCTTTCATGTGTACGATCCGGTCGCTCATTTTTGCCAGTTCTTCATTATGGGTAACAATTAAAAAGCTTTGTTGGTATTTATCTCTCAGTTCAATAAAGAGTTTGTGCAGCTCACGGCCATTTTCACTGTCCAGGTTTCCCGTTGGCTCATCGGCCATAACTATGGCTGGCTGATTAATCAAAGCCCTTGCAACGGCAACCCGTTGCTGCTCACCACCTGAAAGTTGGTGGGGTTTATTTTGCAGCCTTTCTCCTAAACCAAGGTTTTTAAGCAGTTCAAGGGCCCTTTCTTCGGTATCTTTTTTCCTGGCACCGGCAATCCATCCGGGTATACATACATTTTCCAGGGCAGTAAATTCAGGTAATAAATGATGAAACTGAAAAATAAATCCAATATGGGTATTTCTAAATCTGGCAAGCGATTTACCTTTTAACATATCAATTCGCTGACCATTTAGCTCAATCTCTCCCTTATCGGGGCTATCTAATGTACCTAAAATATGCAATAATGTACTTTTTCCTGCGCCCGATGAACCCACGATACTAACAATCTCTCCTTTCCCGATACTAATATCTACTCCCTTAAGAACCTGCAGGTTACCGTAATATTTTTCTACATTTGTAGCTGTTAACATCAGCCGAAAATAAATCATTTACTGCTACTTTATTAAAAAAAGCTTAAATACCCCTAATAATCTGCCCTTTTTAATCAATTGAATTTTTCTATTTTAAAATTGGCTTTAACAGCAAGTAAAATAACGGTAGAAAAAAACACTTTTGGTTATTAGCCAGTAAATTCTACATTTGCAAAAAATATAAACCTTTTTACAATGTTTTGGACCCTAGAATTGGCCTCCCATTTAGAAGACGCACCTTGGCCTGCAACAAAAGACGAATTGATTGACTATAGCATACGTAGTGGTGCACCAATCGAAGTAATTGAAAATCTTCAGGAACTGGAAGATGAAGGGGATATGTATGAAGGACTGGATGATATCTGGCCCGACTACCCCAGCCAGGAAGACTTCTTTTTTAATGAAGATGAATATTAAGCCTTTGTCATAATTGACGTAAAGGAATCGATAAAATAGATAAGCCCTCCAACTATGGGGGGCTTATTTATTTATATTAAATGCAGTGAATTTCTTAATAGAATGATACTGTTTTTTTATTTTTCCATTTGTTCAATTACCGCTTCTGTTACACCAGTGTAGGAGAAGCCACCATCATGAAACAGGTTTTGCATGGTAACCATTTTAGTAAGATCGCTAAACATCATTACAATATAGTTGGCACAGTCTAAAGCACTGGCATTACCTAAGGGACTCATTTTTTCGGCATAATTAATAAACCCGTCAAAACCTTTAACCCCGCTGCCGGCAGTTGTTTTAGTGGGTGATTGGGAAATAGAATTTACCCTTACATGCTTTTTAACGCCATAATGATATCCAAAACTACGGGTCACACTTTCCAACAACGACTTGGCGTCGGCCATTTCATTATAGTCGGGAAATACCCTTTGTGCAGCGATATAGCTCAATGCAATTACACTTCCCCAATCATTGATGGCATCTTTTTTCATACAGGTTGCCAGCACACGGTGCAGGCTCATAGAAGAAATATCGAGTGTTCTGGCATTAAAGCCGTAATCAATTTCGGTATAATGCTTACCCTTACGTACGTTAAGGCTCATGCCTATTGAATGCAATACAAAGTCGAACCCTCCGCCAAAATGCTCCATCGCTTTTGTGATGAGGTTATCAACATCTTCCCCATTGCTTACATCACATGCAATAACGGGTGCGTTAATCTTTTCGGCCAGCTTATTTATTTCACCCATGCGCATGGCAACGGGTGCATTGGTTAACACAATTTGTGCACCTTCTTCAGCACAACGCAGGGCGGTTATCCAGGCGATTGACTTTTCATCTAAAGCCCCAAATATGATCCCTTTTTTTCCTTTTAGTAAGTTATTGCTCATAGCATTCTGTATTATTAAAGTATATATTAATTGTAAAAGTAAATTTTTAGGGTTGAATTAAAAAACCGGATAATTTAATAATGACCAGGTTCACCAGGAATGAGAGGATGAATATGCCTACAAAATGAGCCAGGAAAAATAAAAACAGGTGATTTAATGATTGTTTGGGATTGATAAACCTGCGTATGAGTTTGTGCATGGCATAACCCAGCAGTATCAACAGGATCATAACCACTAAAAGTTTAAGTCGGCTCAATTGTTTCCGTTTAAGAAAATAGTTTCCAATTTAATTCCCTACCATTTCTTTGGCATTCTCCAGGGCGGCAGCGGTGGGTTTTTCGCCACTCAACATTTGTGCGATAGTAGTAATTCTTTCATCATTATTTAATAAACGGATAGAAGTAATAATCTTATCGTTTACTATTTTTTTATACACAAAATAATGGGCATTGGCTTTAGCAGCTATCTGTGGTTGATGGGTGATGGATATTAACTGGTGTGCAGCAGAAAGTTCTTTCATAATGAT
>JBBKXU010000384.1:0-3765 GCA_037969645.1 Ferruginibacter sp.
GAATAAAGGGAGCGGCGGCTGTAATGATTACCTTATCGAAGGGGGCATAGGTGGGCAGGCCTTCGAAACCATCGCCGTAAAAAAATTTGATTTTGGGGTATACCGATTTAAAAATAAACTGCTTTGATTTTTCGTACAGGTTTTTCTGGCGCTCAATGGTAAAAACCTTGGTGCCCATTTCGGCCAGTACCGTGGCCTGGTATATACTGCCTGTGCCTATTTCCAGCACTTTATCGGTGGGTTTTATATTCAATAACTGTGTTTGAAAAGCCACGGTATAGGGTTGAGAAATCGTTTGTCCGTCGCCGATGGGAAATGCCCGGTCTTCATAAGCAATATGATCCAGTGCCGTATCTAAAAAATAATGCCGGGGAATATTGTTCATGGCACTTAGCACATTTTCGTCGGTAATGCCTTTTGTACGCAGGAGGTCCATTAATTGTTTTCGTAACCCTTTATGCCGGTATGTATCTTCGTATTTTCTCATTGCGGAAACCCATATGCTTTGCAGTTATAAAATAATAAAATTCGCTTTTACAAAGCCCTTTTATACCTGCAAGATAAAACAATGCCCCCTAACATTTGGAGGCATTATTAATACGTAAAATATTTTGTTTATTGCTATATGATTAACAGGGATATAAGTTTTTTCCGTGCATCAAATCAATAATGATTAACCATTATTTCAAATCTAATTCCTGTATGATGCGTTCAATTTTTTCGTCCAGTGTTTTTTCCACGGCATCAAAATTGGCGGCCTTATCCAGCGGGGCATTCACGCTAAAATAAAATTTAATTTTAGGTTCGGTTCCGCTGGGCCTGGCAGATATTTTGCCGCCATCGGCCATTTCAAACTGCAGTACATTACTCTTAGGCATTTTAATATCAAAGTGGCTGGTATTGGTCATATTTATGCCCCTTTGCTTTTCGTAATCCAATACCATGGCCACGGCCACACCGTCAATGGTCAGTGGCGGATCTTTGCGATAGGCTTCCATCATAGCCTCAATTTCTGCGGCGCCGTTCATGCCTTTTTTAGTAATGCTCACCAGGTTTTCTTTATACAAACCATACTCTACATAAAGGTCAATCAGTTTTTCAAAAAGGCTGCGGCCCTTGTTTTTTTCATAAGCCGCCATTTCGCAAATTATGGTAACGGCGCTTATGGCATCCTTGTCCCGGATGGCATCGCCAATCATGAGGCCAAAACTTTCCTCGCCGCCCACAATGTATTTTTCTACGCCTTCTTTTTCTTTAATCATGGCCGATATCCATTTAAACCCTGTGAGCACATTGTAACAGGCCACGCCATTGGCTTTGGCTATTACGTCTATCATATCGGTAGTCACAATGGTCTTGATGACCATATCATTGGGTTGTGCTATGCCTTTGGCCTTGCGGGCTTCAATCATATAATTAAAGGCCAGCATGGCGGTTTGGTTACCGTTTAGCAATACCCATTGTCCCTTATGATTTTTAACGCCAACGCCTACCCTATCGGCATCGGGATCGGTTCCCAGTAAGATATCGGCATCCAGCTCTTTGGCTTTTTGCAGGCCAATACTCATGGTTTCCCTTTCTTCGGGGTTGGGATAAATTACGGTGGGAAAATTCCCATCGGGTTCACTTTGTTCCTTTACCACGTGCACATTGGTAAAGCCAATTTTTTCCAGTGCCGGCGGCACCAGTATTATGCCGGTACCATGAATGGGTGTGTACACAATTTTAAGGTCGTGTTGCGCCTTGCACACTTCGGGGTAAACGCTGAGGCCTGCCACCATCTCCAGGTACAGCTCATCTATTTCCTTACCAATGAGGGTAATATTTTCTTCGCCGCCTGCCCATTTCACATCATCTACCGATGCTATTTTATCCACTTCGGCAATTACATTTTTATCGTGTGGCGGCACCATTTGTGCGCCATCGTCCCAGTAGGCTTTATACCCATTGTATTCTTTGGGGTTATGACTGGCGGTGCACACCACCCCACCCTTGCAACCAAAATGGCGGATGGCAAAACTCAGTTCAGGCGTGGGCCGCAGGCTTTCGAACAAATAAACCTTTATGCCATTGGCGGCAAAAACATTGGCCGTTATGGCCGCAAACTCCGGGCTGTTATTGCGGCAATCATATGCAATGGCCACACTTATATCGTTACCAAAACATAATTTTAAATAATTGGCATAACCCTGTGTGGCCATACCAATGGTATATTTATTCATGCGGTTGGTGCCAATCCCCATGATGCCACGCAGGCCGCCGGTACCAAATTCCAGGTTTTTATAAAAGGCATCGGCGAGCTCATCTGGATTTTCGCTTTGCATTTTTCGGATACCCGCTTTGGTATCTTCATCGTAATTACCTGCCAGCCATTTATCTACTTTCTGTTGTATTGCTGTATCCATAATTATTGTGTTTTAACATCTTCAAAAATATAATATTCGTATCTATATAAGCACACTAAACGTTAATTTTGTTTTTATGAAGCCGGCGGTATCTCTTTATTCATCTTTTGTTGTGTCACTCACTTGTACTTTCAGAGCGCTATGCAGCATTTTTTTGGTTTTTCTTATCAGCCCGGTTGTACAGGCCCAGGATGATACTATTAATTTACAAAACAAATTACAAAGCAACAAGAAACCGGGAATGAACCCTGCTGCATTTGAAATAAAAAAAGCTGCGCCGGTATTTAATGACAACAATATAAGCAATGCCGGTCAGGAACCAGCCGCCGATACCCTGAGCCCTTTACAAATAAAACGCCGTACCCGTTTTATTGCTGCTGCCAATATTGTGGGTTACAGTGCGGGCATGGTGGGGCTTTATCAAACCTGGTATAAGGATTACCCGCAAAGCGGGTTTCATAGTTTTAATGATAACAAGGAGTGGAAGCAGATGGATAAGATTGGCCATATGTACAGTGCTTATGCGCTTAGCAAGGCCAGTATGGAGCTCTGGCGCTGGACGGGCATTGAACGCAAAAAGCGTATATGGCTTGGCGGTATGAGTGGTGCCATGTATCAAACGGTAATAGAAGTGCTGGACGGATTCAGCAGCGAATGGGGCTGGAGCTGGGGCGATTTTGCGGCCAATATTGCGGGCAGCGGACTGCTAACGGTGCAGGAACTGGCATGGGATGAGCAACGGGTGCAAATGAAATGGTCATTTCACCGCAAGCATTACAGCGACCCCACACTTAACCAGCGCAGCGATGACCTTTTTGGCAAGACAACAGCGGAGCGTTTTTTAAAAGATTATAACGGTCAAACCTATTGGCTGAGCACTACCCTTAAACCATTTTTCCCCGGCAGCAATTTACCGGAATGGCTGCAACTATCAGTTGGTACGGGTACCGAAGGCTTGTTTGGCGGTTTTGATAATATTGGCAAGGACGAAAACGGGCAGGTGATTTTTAACCGCACCGATATTGCCCGCCGGCGGCAATGGTATCTTTCGCCCGATGTGGATCTTACCAAAATAAAGACCAATAAGAAAGCGATAAAACTGGCTTTGCAGATCTTTAATATTTTAAAATTCCCTGCCCCTTCGCTGGAGTACAGTGGCGGAAAACTGAGCTGGAACTGGCTGCATTTTTAATTAGCGGGCGTACTTTTTTTCCAGGCGAGTCGCTGCACCGGACCTGTGCGATGGGAGCTGGACTTTTCCAAGGCGAGTCTCTGCCCCCGATCTGCGCAAAGGGTGCAATAATATCTTCACTTTTCCAAGATAAGTCTCTGCACCCGAATTGAGTGATATATGCAGGAC
>JBBKXU010000385.1:0-13533 GCA_037969645.1 Ferruginibacter sp.
TTCGTATTCTGTTCTACATTTTTAACAGCATTCAAAACTGGCAACACCCAAGCATTCGCTGTTTCTGTTACTTCATATTTTGGTGGTAATGTTTGCGTGCTGTTATCAACCATATAACCAGGTCTTGCAAAAGACTGTGTTCCCTGACAAGCTTCACTTACGTTAAGCGGTAAGGTATATCTGGTACCTTTAAATACCGAACCTGTTTTAAATTTAATCTTCTCGGCATAGCAGGCACCTTCCAACTGACTGTTATCTTTAAATTCAACATGACTGTTGGGAGCCATGATAACACCTTGTACAAATGAATTTCTGAATTTTACCGGATGCTTATCGTACACATTAATTCTAATATCAGAAACCATGCCCGGTCCGTCTAATTTCATTTGCAGCGTGTCTTTTTCATCGGCCTTAAATTTATTTATATGGATAGTAATGGGCGATCCGCTAAGCTGATATTTTACCTGCACATTTTCTCCTTTAATCTGCCAGGTATCCATATAATAGGTACCCGAAGTTAAAATAAGCGTTGCGTTTTTATCAACAGTCACCTTCTCATAGCTGCCGGGGTTAATTGTTTGCGTTGTATTTTTCTTTACATCAATTTTTATATGCGATGTATTTGGCGGTGCCGGAAAATTTGGTTGAGGTATTTGCACTACGCAACCAGAATTGCTGCTGACAGCACCTGTCGGATATAATCCTGATTTGTTGCTGATATCTGGCACGCCATCCAATTGCAGGTTATCGGCAATTAATTTTGATTCGCCCTGTAAACGGAAACGGTCATTCACATGCAGATCACCAACGATGGTTACTGCCGGTAAATCTTTGTGCGATACATTGTGAAACTCCATATCCTCGCCAGATCCTACATTACCATAAGAAGTGGTAAAGTATTTATCAAAATGAACTTCTTCCCATCCATACAAGGTAAAGTCTTCTAAACCCAATATTTTTTCTGCACCCAAATCAACATAGGTTGTTATATCGGTGCCGGTTATTTGTAATGTACATTGATTGTAATCGCTTTGTATATTGGTACCAATAGGGCTGGTTGCCGAGGCTTTTGATGAAATGGTATAATCAACGGTTCCGAAACAACCATTAGTTAGTATGGCCGATTTTGCCGGCGTAAGTTCTACAACCAACTCCATATATTTTGTTTGTCCGATCGATAACGTGTTACCTGTTGCCAATACATTTTTATCAGCATCACCATTGTAACCGTCGTTAACAATCAGGTCGTCGCTGTTTATACAAACTACTTCGTAACCACTGGCACCGGCAAACGCTGCAGCCAGATTAATGGCAGATTGTACATTGCTGAGATTTACATCACCTTCATTTGTTAATCCAAGTTTATAAATAACCTTTCGTTTTCCACCTCCTATATTTCTTACATCTTCGGTTCCGAGGTAAGTAACATCAATAACCGGATTTTCGGGATCAAGTGCAAAATCAGGCAGGCTTATACTGTTAGGCAAAGCCAGGTTAAAGTTGTGATTAAGAATTCCTTTTTCGCCAAATTTGGCTTTAAATAATTCATTGTGATATAAGGTGAAATCAATAACGCCCGGCATTTGCACCTGACCTAGATTTATCAGTAAACTGCGGAAATATTCCTGCGAACTCTGTGAATTGAAAATTCCATCCAGGGTCGAACTACCCGATGCATTCATCACGGTTGTTCTTCCGGACGGCACAACCGCATCTATATACTGACCAGCCAGTAACTGAACAATTTGTCCGTTGCCGGTATGATCTATTGAGCCGTTGCTGTTGTGCACACTATAGGCCATACTGGCACCGAGATTAATCTGCAGATGAACCAACGGATCATATTCAAAATTCAGGGTTTGGTCAACTGTAAAAGTTGGTGAAATATCGCCTACATCAATACTACCTCTGCCGCCACCTAAACTCTTGCTAGTGGTAACACCGGCGTAATCAAGCAGCGAACTAAGATCGAAACTCAATTGAGAAATAGAAGATTTTGTTCCGTTTACTTTTAGCTTTCTGCCGTTATTGAGATAACTGTATGCCATTTCCGTATTACCAATGTCTTTGAAAGTTCCATCCATCTCCGGAATCGTAGGGCCACCGGCGAAATCGGGTGGAGCAATGGTCACGGTATTATAATCGGGGAATGTTGCAAAAGTATAATTGCTGCCATGGGCGGCATTATAAGCATCCAATGCCGATTGTCCCAAATTTAAAAATGGTGTAGCAGCTGACCAGTTGCAACTTAACAAGCTGGCATTGTTAGCACCGGGACCAAATCCGCTTTCGCAAAAATTTACCAACGATGGTAAACTGGGTAAATTAGGCCTTAAATTGAAAGAAACACTTTCGTTAAAGTATTGTTGACCACCGCAAATATCATGATAACAAACGCCTGTTTCGCATGGATAAGGCACACTCACGCCATAACCAACCCAGGCATTAACACCGATGGAAGCACCCAGAGAGAAATTGTTTAGAACAGGCCCAATCTCCTGATTTACAAACGGTGGCTTTACCCGCAGTTTTGTTGCCGCCGGTTGTAGTATATCGTAGCTTGTATTTATTCGAATTGTTTCGCCACAGGCAAATGTATTGGCCTGCGGATATGTTATGTGCACCTGTACCGGATAATCCACATCTATATTTGAATTACCTATAGAGCTTACCTGGTAATAACCGCCAACATCAATTGAACCGTTTATACTAAAACTGGGAGTAACGCCGGCGCAGAAAAAGGGTACCCCGTTTCCGAGATCTGTAAGCCACGATGGGATAGTAAAATCACCCCCTATTAAATCTATAACCGTATTTAATCCAATTGCCGGTGTCTTATTTGCATCAAAATGCTGCACAAACTGCACCCGGGAGCCTGCACCAACTACCGGATTGGGATCTAAGTTAACATTGTTGAAACTGTGGTTAAAAGGCAAGGGCTTTGTTTCGGAAGAAGTAGCGCCCCTTACTTGAGCAAAAGATTCCGTAAATAAAAAAACAAAGAGGCAAAGTGAAAGTATTTTTTTAAACATAACCTGATTTTTGTGGGCTATCGAAATACCCGGTTAATAATGCTGGCAGGACTCGATTTTTAAAACACCTGCATGTTAATCATTGCATGAATGGTCTTCTTTTTTTGTTCAATTTCATTAAGGGCCAGCCCGTAGCAAATCCAGATTATGGAAATAAGCAGGAGCAATAACAGAATAATAATTAATTCGAACCTTTTTTTTGAAATTGCCATCATGTTATTTGTTTTTGGGGTAGATGGTTTAGCAGATATTGAGTATTTACAAATATTACCCTAAGCAAGCCCTCATCCAACTAAACGGAGTTACAATACCGTTTCCCGGGCGTTTCACTTTCGTTTCATTGCTAAAAGCCTTTGCAGTAAAGTATTTGGGAAGAGACTAAATAGAATCAATTAAGTCGGTCAATGTGCCTTCTTCGGGAAAATGCAGTTTTTTTCGGAGGCGATGTACTGTAACACGTACCGTTTGTTGTGAAATACCCAGTGCGGCGGCCATTTCTTTGTTGTTGAAATGAAGTTTTGCAAGCGCCATATATCTAATTTCGCCGGGTGTTAGCTCGGGGAGTTTTTCTTTTAACCGAACCAGGTAGCCGCTATGTACCTGGTCAAATAGCAGTCTGAATTCATTCCATTGTTCATCGGTAAGTAAAGTGCTTTGTTGTAATTGCTCAATTAATTTCTCGTCTTCATGGCCTTTTAATTCCAGTTGAGTTTCTAATTCTTCCAGCAAGCGGGATTTTTCCTGCAAATTAACCGTGAAACTTTTCAAATGTTTTTCGGCAGCGGTCAGCTCTTTCTCTTTTTTATCCAGATACAAATCTTTCAGCAACTGTTCCTGTTTATGTTTGCGTTTTATGAGTTTGTATATGTACAACGCCATTGCCGATAAAAAAATTAGAAATCCAATCAGTACATTCCTTTGCCAGATTTTGTCAGCTTTCTCGTCTTCGAGTTTAGCCAATTTAAATTGCTGTTGTTCCGATTTTATTTTTTGTTGCGCCCTGGCCAACTGCATGCTGCTGAATTTTCGTTCGCTGCTGTCTTTTGCCCAAAGCGAAGAATCAAGGTAGAGTCTGCCATTTTTCAAATCTCCTTTAGCCGAATAAAGTTTGCTTAATAGAGGATATAATAATTCATACAGCTCAAATTTCTTACTTCGCTGCACGTACGGCCTGACCTCAATTGCCAGTCGTTCACTTTCCGCAATTTTATTTTGCTTCAGGTAAATATTTGCCAGATGCAACATCGACATACCTACCAGATCATAATCGTTATACCGCAATCCCGTTGCCATGCTTTGTCGTAAAAAGTCAATTGCTTTTTCATAATCACCTCTCAGAAATTGATTGTAACCCAGACTCACATTGGCAATTCCTTTCCATTGTTGATGTAGTACCGTTTCGTTTACGAGTATTTCATTAAAATAAAAATCAGAAGAATCGAGATTTCCACTTGTTTGATAATACAGACCGAGGCTGTTTCGCAAATCACTCTGTACTCTGGCCAGTTTATAGGGAGGTTTATGTTTCAAACCTTCTTTCAAATAGATAATGGCTTGTGGATATTCTTTAAAAAAATAAAAAGCATAGCCAATCGATGCATAGTCAACCATTTTTTCGGGATACTCCTCTTCTGTAAGCAATTTACTGATTTCTATATTTTTCAGATAGTTTACAAAAGCTAGTTGATAATTTTCTGCTTTCTGCCAGTACAGATCTCCGAGTGTACGATAGGCTCTTGTAGCACTGATATAATCTTTGGATTTTAAACTCGCCTTAACGAAATCCTGCATTAAACCTGTTTGCAGATTTTTTCCCGGACTTTCCAATAATTGCAACCAGGCTTCAGCCAAAGTTGCCTCAGCAACTAGTGATTTATCCTTGTGGGTTTTTCCGAATGCCCTTAATTCTTCAATAATATTTTTTTTGTCGGAAAAAGAGTCAATGTGAATCTTCAGTTTATTTTCATAAAATTCAACAAGCAGGGGCCGTTTCTCTGCAAAGGACTTGTTTAACATGTTTTCGTATTGTGCATAAGCCACACAATTAATCAATATAAACAAAGTTGTAAAAACAATCCTCATGCCTTGAAAGATAAGCAGTTAAGGGGGAACAAAAAAAAGACACTCATGTAGTGGCTAGGCCTTTACAAAAACTTACCTGTATGACTCTCTTTTACTTTTTTCAAATCGACAGGCTTACCTGCAAAAACCAAATGACCACCTGCATCGCCAGCTTCGGGGCCAAGGTCAATTACCCAATCGGCACTTTTGATAACATCGGTGTTGTGTTCAATAACGAGTATGGTGTGTCCTTGATCAATCAATGCATTAAAAGAAGCCAGTAATTTTTTAATATCCTGAAAATGAAGACCAGTTGTTGGTTCGTCAAAAATAAATAAGATGCTACCCTGTGTTCTGCCTTTACCTAAAAACGAAGCCAGTTTAACTCGCTGTGCCTCCCCGCCCGACAATGTATCGGACGATTGACCAAGTTTCACATACCCAAGTCCCACATCACTTAAAGGCTGAATTTTTCTGGCAACATCGGCACCATTTTTATCGGCACCATAAGATGCATTGAAAAAATCAATCGCTTCATCAACGCTCATTTCTAAAACATCATGAATGCTTTTGTCTTTAAATTTTACTTCCAGCACTTCTTCTTTAAAACGTTTGCCTTGGCAAACATCGCATGTTAAATGTACATCTGCCAAAAACTGCATTTCAATAGTCTGCTGGCCTTCACCTTTGCAGGCATCGCATCTTCCTCCATCTACATTAAAAGAAAAATGTTTGGGTTGAAAGCCACGCATTTTACTTAAAGGCTGTTTGCTGTACAGGTCTCTTATTTCATCATAAGCCTTGATGTAGGTAACCGGATTGCTTCGGGAAGACTTACCGATAGGGTTTTGATCAACCATTTCTATCTGTGCAATAAAGTCAACATCACCGGTAATTGATTTATGTACGCCTGCTTTTTCTATAAACTCCCCTTTTAATTTCTGCAAAGCAGGATATAAAATTTGTTTTACCAGAGTGGTTTTACCGCTGCCGCTTACACCGGTAACAACGCAAAATACCTGCAAGGGAATTTCTACCGATAGGTTTTTTAAATTATTCTGCCTTGCGCCTTCAACCTTTACAGAACGATTCCATTTGCGAACCTGTTTAGGCGGTTCAATTTTTAACTGCCCCGATAAATATTTACCGGTTAAGCTTTCCGGATTATTAATAATGGCATCGTAGTCACCCTCAGCAACAACTTCACCGCCCAAATGACTTGCCAACGGTCCCATATCAATAATATGGTCGGCTTCTCTCATCATCATTTCATCATGCTCAACAACCACAACAGTATTACCAAGGTCACGTAATTCTTTTAAAACAAGAATCAGTCTTTCTGTATCACGACTGTGCAAACCAATGGAAGGCTCATCTAAAATGTATAAAGAATTGGTTAGGTTACTTCCCAAGCTGCGGGTCAGCTGAATACGCTGGCTTTCGCCGCCGCTTAAAGAGTTTGCCAAACGGTTTAAAGTTAGATAGCCAAGTCCTACATCAAGCAATGTTTTTATGCGGTGATGAATTTCTATTAAAATTCTTTTAGCAACCTGTTGATCATATTCGCTGAGTTTTAGTTTTTCGAACCAACCTTTTAAATCTTTAACCGGTAATTCACAAAGCTGACCAATATGCCTGCCTCCTACTTTTACATACAACGCTTCGTCACGTAGTCTGTAACCCTTGCAGGCGGTACATTGTGTACGGCCACGGTAACGGCTCAGCAAAACACGGTATTGTACTTTATATAAATTCTGTTCTACCTCTTTAAAAAAAGCATTGATACCTTCAACATGTTCGTTGCCTTGCCATAATTCATTTAATTGTTTTTCGGATAAATCAATGATGGCTTTATGAATGGGAAAATCAAATTTCTTTGCAGCTTTTACAAATGCTTCTTTCCAAAGGCCAAGCTTCTCTCCTTTCCAGGGTGCCACAGCTCCTTCATAAACACTCAGACTTTTATCAGGTATAATTAAGTCAGGATCAATTCCGAGTATTTGCGAAAACCCTTCGCAGGTTGGGCAAGCACCAAAAGGGTTATTGAAAGAGAACAGGTTTGGCACAGGCTCTTCAAACAAAATTCCATCGGCTTCAAACTTGTTGGAGAAATGCAGCAGTTTGTCTTTATTGATTTCTAAATACATTTCGCCTTCGCCTTCGTAAAAAGATGTATTTACCGAATCGGAAATGCGGTGCAGATCATCTTCATCAAATTTTTTGGCAACCAACCGATCTACTAAAAGATAAGCAGTATCAGTTTTTTTAATACTGATCTTTTTATCGCCTTCAAGTAAATCTTCAATCCTCACTACTTCCTGATTCAGATACAAACGTGAAAACCCCTTTTGCAACAGGATATTCAGTTCTTCCTGTACATTACGTTTTGCGTGTTGCTTAAAAGTAACCAACAATAATATCTTATCTCCGGTTGGCAAAGCTTCAATAGCTTTAACCACATCGGCCACATCATCTTTCTTAACTTCTTTGCCACTTACTGGCGATATTGTTTTGCCTGCCCGGGCAAAAAGCAGGCGCAGGTAATCATATATTTCCGTCATGCTGCCTACTGTACTTCGGGGAGTACGTGTAATCACTTTCTGCTCAATGGCAATGGCTGGGCACAAACCCTTTATATAATCCACGTCGGGTTTGTTCATGCGCTGCATAAACTGGCGTGCATAGGCGCTTAGGCTTTCGGCATAGCGGCGCTGCCCTTCGGCAAACAGCGTATCAATGGTTAAGGATGACTTACCCGAGCCGGAAACACCGGTTACCACCACCAGTTTATCACGGGGAATGGTTACGGTTACATTCTTTAAATTATGCACACGGGCACCTTTTATAAGGATGCCATTTTTATTATCTGCCTTGGTAAGGGATATTTTTTTTGTACTTGCCTTCTTTGTTGCCATGCGTATGGTAAAAATACAATCTTAGCTTGTGGATGCCATTAAAAATGTGAAAATCTTGCCAAAAAGCAGGAAAATTACTGCAACGTAGAAATACTTAACTTATTTTCGAATTGAAAAAAAACCTCAAAATAAATTTGGTGGTTTAAAAATTAGCATTACTTTCACAGTCCAATATCCAAAAAAATGAAAAGCCGTTAAAGCCTATCTAAAGACTTCTACGTATTTTTTTCACCATTTTTGGACCTGTTACAAATATCCTAACAATCTAAAACTGTAGAAGTTTATGAAACACCTTAATGCACTTACCGACCAGCAGCTTATCCATTTGTATATGGAAGGCGACGCTAATGCCCTTGCCACCATCGTAACCCGATACAAGGACAAAATTTACACCTCTATTTATTTATTGGTTAAAGACAAGTACCTGAGCGAAGACATTTTCCAGGATGTTTTCATCCGTATTATCGACACCTTAAAGGGTGGCCGTTATACCGATGAAGGTAAATTTTTGCCTTGGGCCATGCGTATTGCTCACAATATGTGTGTTGACCATTTTAGAAAAGTTAAGCGTACACCAACTATTAAAACCAGCGACGACCGTGACATTTTTGAAGTATTGAACTTCTCTGAGCCCGGAGCCGACCATAAAATGATGAATGGCCAAAGCCAGGACAGGGTTAGAAAAATGGTTGATATGCTACCTGAAGATCAGCGTGAGGTAATTATTTTACGCCACTATGCCGACCTGAGCTTTAAAGAAATAGCAGATTTAACCAGTTGCAGCATTAATACAGCATTAGGCCGTATGCGCTATGGTTTAATTAATCTGCGTAAGATGATGACAGAAAAGCAAATCGCTCTATAAATATTTACAGCCTTCGCAGAAGGTAAAATCTGTAACTCCCAAACCCAAATTAAAAACCTCCGTTGTATACGGAGGTTTTTTAATGTAATAAAGTTGTTCTTATTTTTTAGCTTTTTCAAAGGCATCTAGGCCACACAACAACCACTCTTTATATTCTTTAATGCTTGGTGTATAACCAACGGGATTGTTGAGTAGAATTTCATCGCCATTTAAGATAGCATAAAGTGGCTGGGCATTATTTTTAAAATTCTCGGTTTCAAAAGTTGCCCATTTGTTACCAACGGTAATAATTTCTTTTTCGGTACCCTCTTTGGTCGTATAAGTAAACTGACCGGTGGTTGGCAGCTTTTTCTTATCGTCAACATACAAAGAAACAACTATGAATTTCTCTTTCATAATTTTATATACTTCAGGATCGCTCCATACATTTTCCTCCATACGGCGGCAATTCACACAGGCATAGCCAGTAAAATCCAGGAGGATCGGTTTGTTTTCTGCCTTTGACATTTTCACCCCTTCTTCATAATCATGTGAGCAGTTTAAACTAAGAATACATTCACTATCCTTTTGGTAAATGCTATAATATAGCGGCGGCGGAAATCCGCTGATTAGCGTAAGATTGGCATACTTGGTATTGGTAACACCCGGAATTAAATACAGCGTAAAAACTCCAAAAACAATCGCCAACGCAATTCGTGCTTTACTAAGTTTTTTTATTGGGCTGTCATGCGGAAACTTAATTTTTCCCAGCAAGTATAGTGTTATACCAGCACCAACCAATATCCAGATTCCGATAAATACTTCTCTTTTTAGCAAGCCCCAATGCATAACCAAATCGGCGTTCGATAAAAATTTGATTGCCAAAGCTACTTCTACAAAACCCAGCACCACTTTTACCGAATTAAGCCACCCACCCGATTTGGGTAGCGAATTTAACCAGTTGGGAAACAAGGCAAATAACGCAAATGGCAAGGCCAAAGCAAGCCCAAAACCACCCATACCAACGGTTAACTGAACAGCTCCACCTGTTAATGAACCCACTAATAAAGATCCTAAAATTGGACCGGTGCAAGAAAAGGAAACAATAGCCAACGTTAGTGCCATAAAAAATATACCAAGAATATTCCCAGTACCGGCTTTAGCATCTGCCTTGCCAGAAAAACTACTGGGTAAGGTTATTTCAAAAAGACCGAAGAACGATAGGGCAAAAATGATGAACACCGCAAAAAAGATAATATTAAGCCAGGGATTGGTGGATACAGAGTTTAAAATTTCCGGGCTGGCACTATCTAAAAAATAAAACGGCACACTCAGCAAAACATAAATTAAGAAGATGAAAAAGCCATAGAGCGTTGCGTTAAAAATACCTTTCTTTTTAGTGGTGGCTTTTTTTGTAAAAAACGTTACAGTTAGCGGAATCATGGGAAACACGCAAGGCGTAATTAAAGCCACCAGGCCGCCTAAAAAACCAAGCAGAAAAATGGTTAACAATCCACCAGAATCTGATTCTTGCGCACTGATACCTGTGCCACCACATTCATTTATTGGATTTTTTAAATCAATAGTTGGGATTAAGATTCTGTTCGCTGTTGCTTCAACCACCACACCACCCTCCAAATCAATATCCATCTTCCTTTCTTGTGGTAAGAATGTTTCACCATCGGCTGTATTATAAATGAGTACGACTTTCAGTTTAGCAGGAACAGCGCCAGATATATTTATTCTCTGTACAACTTCAAGCGTCTCAACTGCGACCTCAACCTGTGTTTCAAATACTTTATCAGCAATTTTTTTAAACCCACCTGTTAGTTGCTGGTCGTCGTTTTTTTGTATAGAAGAAACTGAAAATTTAATTTTGAATGCTTCGAGCCCAAGGTCTTCATTTGATTTTGCATAAACATGCCAGCCGGCCTTGATGGTTCCTTTAAGCTGTATTTCGTACTGGCCATCAGCAACTTTCTTACCGCTTGCCTTCCATGTAACTACAGCAGCATCCTGCGCCTGCGTAGTAAACTGAAATAAAATAAAAAACGCTGATAGCAGCGAAGCTAGTTTTTTAAACCTCATACTTTTCTATTTAAAAAAAATCCCGATAGGCTATATCGGGAAATATTGTAAAGCAGTTATTATTTTCCGCCAACGGCAATGCTAAAGGGCACATCTCTTGGTGGTAAACATTTACTATCGTTGCAAACCATAAAGTTAACGATGCCTTTAACCACAGTTGCAGCAGATGAGCGAACTTTTATTTTTTGTACAAAGTCAACTTTCTTTGCATAATATTTTAACTCAGATTTGAAATTTTTGTCGTAACTCTTTTCCATTTTTCCAACTTCTTTCACGTCGCCATCAAAAGTTACCAAGGGGTTTTTTGTAAAGCTGAATGTGGTTGGCTCTGGCCCTTCACCGGCATCCTGTGCATATAAATGCCAGTTACCATCGATGGTTGCAGTAATATGCAACTCGTAAGTTTTATCTGCGATTTTTTTGGCAGAATAGGTCCAGGTTACCGGATTGAGTATTTGAGCATTTACAAAACCTGCAAACAGGAGTAAAAAGCTTCCTAATAATATCTTCTTCATGTATATTTTATTCATATTGCAAATTTACGAAATTATAAACAGTTTGGTTGTCGGCTTAACGACCAATTAACCCTCAATATTGTTAATTTATTCCAAACAAATGATTAAACACATTTTTACCATCTACATTACCTAATGCAGTGCTGCAGGCTCTTTCGGGATGCGGCATCATACCAAACACATTTCTTTCTTTATTACAAATACCAGCTATGTTATGAATAGCTCCGTTTGGATTGGCCGCGTCGTTGATAGTACCCTTTTCATCGCAATAACGATAAATGATCTGACGGTGCATTTCCAGTTCTTTCATGGTGGCTTCATTGGCAAAAAATCGGCCTTCACCATGAGCTACAGGTATCATCAACGCAGTTCCGCCCTCAGAAGCGGCCTCCTTCATAAAAATATTTTTGCAAACAAATTGTTGTTGGCTGTTGCGTAACAATACGCCGGGTAACAATCCACTTTCGCATAAAATTTGAAAGCCGTTGCAAACTCCTAAAACTTTTCCGCCGTTGTTGGCAAATTCAACTACACTTTGCATCATGGGGCTAAAACGGGCAATGGCACCGCAGCGCAGATAATCGCCATAACTAAAGCCGCCGGGCAGCACAATACAGTCTTCGGTATCAAACATGCTCAAATCTTTATCTTTATGCCAGAGCTGAATTACTTCCTGCTGCAGATCTGTTTGCAGGGCTTCAATCATATCTCTGTCGCAATTGCTGCCGGGAAAAACTACTACGCCGAATTTCATCTATTGTTGTTTAAGTGTTGATGTTGGGTCGCCCAATAATGAGATGCGTTCAAGTGAGTGACACAACGATGATGCTATGATACTTCGACTTCGCTCAGTACCAATGCCAATTTCAAAAAAGCTACGCAAAGGTAACAATTGTACTTAAAATTATCTTACGAAGTAACTGATAACAATTACAAATGCCACCATTAACCAATGCAATACAGTAGGGAACCAGTTTTTAGCAGGATATAAAAATGCCGATGCGACGAAAGCAGACAGTGGCACAGCACAAAGAATCCAGTATTCGAACGTGTGTGTTGCGTTTACAAACGGCACAAAAACGGTTACCAGTAAATACAAGAAGGTGAGGCTCCAGCTTTTACGGGCCTGTATAAGCTGCCGCCGGAAATTTTGTTGCACATAAAACATTCCGATAATGGCCGCAAGTACAACAACGATTATAGCTGCGTAAGCCCATAGCGACTGGTCGAAAACTGGTGTTGTAACGGCAAAGCCGGGAAATGAATAGCCTTGCCATTTATCAGTTAAAAATACAATTGCCAATAAAAAATAATAAGGTGTGATGATACCCAGCAATGCAACAAGCCACTCGGCCAGTTTAAATGGCCTGGCAATAGCAAGGCCAAAAATAATCAGCCCGGCAAAGGCCAGAGACGGAAAATAAAAAAATGTACATATACCGATGGCTATACCAATATTAAAAAGCGACGCCTTTGGTTTTTGATTATTATACAACCCGCTCATTTTAGACCATACCCAAATTAACAAACTGTTGATAATAAGTGGCGATGACAAAACGTTCCACTCGGTAAACAGCGAAGTAATGAGCAGGTAACACATGCCTGTGAGGTAGTGTGGGCGCTGCATGATGCGTTGGTCATTTACAAGTTTATTAAAATAAACGGCCTGGGTAAATAGTAACGCAAATGCTATCAGCGGATAAATAATTGGCAGCCCAATACCAATCGGTTGCAGTTGGGTTAATATGCTTTTGTACAAAAAACCGTCTATCTGCTGCGGCTGCGGCACTTTGGGATGCAAGAACATGGGCAGCTTTAGCAATATTCCATACAACAACAATAAAAAATTGTTATAGGAATTATTGGCTTTAAATGTTCCGTTCACTGCAAAAATGATTAATAAGTAAATAAATGCTCGGCAAAAATGAGCAATTATTATTACTTATTGAAAACTGTTTGCTTTTTAAGCTACAGGAATACCACTTTTCTAAAAATCAACTTTCGCAAAACAGATATTGCTTCTGTAAGCACAGGGGATGATAAGCTGATTTGCGCCAACCTGTTTGCTGAGGCTGGGC
>JBBKXU010000386.1:0-7683 GCA_037969645.1 Ferruginibacter sp.
ATATTTTATACCTGTTGTTACCGTATTTTTCATCAGCTACCGACAGCTTGGTTTTACCTGGCAACCTAACCGTTTCGAATAAGCCATAATTTGGGTAAAGGACATGGCCGAAGACTTACGCCTTTTAAAGCCCCGCTTACTTTACTGACAGCTCAGTTCAATGCGTTTAGAGTATCATTTGAATTGTTATATGAAAATTAAACGGAACTATGTTTTTATTTACGTTATAAAATTCTTACTTTGTAGTATCAAGCAATTATGAGAAAATATTAAACTTCACCAATTATGAGTTCAAGACGCAGGTTTTTAACCCAAGGGAGCCTTACAGCTGCTGCTTTGCTTATTACAAAACCATTTACCGCTGTGGCAGCAAAACTGGGCCCGGTTGCGGGTTTCAGCACCAAAAACAACCTGTTGATTTTAGCTCATACCGGCAATAAGTTTGGAGCAAACCAAACCGGGATTGCCCGTGATATTTATAACTTAAAACAGCAGACAGGGAACTTACTTATGTTTCACGCTGGTGACAAAGCGCCCGGATCTGCGGGACCTGATATTTATGACGCATTAGCAAACTCGGGCGAAAACCGTTCTATTGCATCAAACGATTACCGTATTATTTACAAGGGAGATATTAAAACCGGGGTAATCAATACAACCGGTAGCAGCGATTGCTCCATCAGCCGGATCAATGAATTGTCAGCCTACCTTAAAAACGAAAAAAATTGCCATTTGGTGGTCTGCCTGTCTCAATTGGGATACAAAACAGAGGCGGGATTAAACGATATAGAACTTGCTGAAGCTTCCACTCATCTGGATGTTATAATTGGTGACAATCCCCAAAACTTCAGCGCCCGACCCGTAATTGCCAGGAACAAAAATAATGCGGAAGTAGTTATTAACTACACCGGCGAAAATGGTTTGGCTTTACAAAAAATTGAAATTGGTTTTGATGCCGGTGGCAAAAAAAATCATACTGTTTTAAATAAAACCGTTTAAGGAAAATATACATAACTGAAAGCTACTAATTGGCCAATACATAGAATAAATATTGTAACCACTGTGCTCCTCCTTGTCTGCTTTGAATTTTTGCTCCCGAAGCTTTCTTATATTTAACCCATGAAATTTCAATTCTGGACCATTGGCAAAAACCATGAATCCTTTGTAAAAGAAGGCATTGAGCTTTTTACCAAAAGAATATCGAACTACTTCCCTGTTGAATGGAATATTATTTCTACACCAAAAAATGCAGCCAGCCTGAGCGATATTGATTTAAAGAAAAAAGAAGGTGACATCATTACCGGCATGCTACAAAAAGACGACTACTTTATCTTGCTGGAGGAAAATGGCAAAATGCTGGGCAGCGAAGGACTTGCAAATTTTATACAGCAACGTGCTAATGAAAGCACTAAAACTATTGTGTTTTTAATTGGCGGCGCTTATGGTGTTAGCGATGCTGTTAAACAGCGGGCCAATTATCAATGGAGTTTATCTAAACTTGTTTTTCCGCATCAGTTGGTGAGGCTGATATTAGCCGAACAGGTTTACCGTGCCTGCAGCATTAACCGCAACGAAAAATATCATCACAGTTAACTGCTTCGCAGTTTGGGTTGGCCACGAATTACACGAATGGGCACGAAAAAAAACTCGAATGAACTTTAGTGCAATTCGCCTAATTCGTGTTATATAAATAAAAAAGCCCCTCCAAATTAATGAAGAGGCTTTATAGTGTACGGATCGAATCTACTGTTTCAAAAGCTTTTCTACTATAGTTGCATCATCTGTTACAATGTGCAGCATATATGGCGCCGCTGGCAATCTATCAAGATCGTTAATGGTAAACCAGTTAAAGCCTTTTAAGCCTTGTACCGATTTTTTGAAAACCATCCTTCCATTTATGTCAATAAACCTGAAATCGACCATGGTATTGTGCGTAAGTGTTAAGTACACATCTACCTTACCGGTGAACGGATTGGGTGCTATTTTAGTAACTAACTGATTCACGCCATCTATTCTTATAATCACTATCTGACTGTATTCAAACTTACCATCAAAATCAACAATCTTTAAACGGTAATAATTTACACCCTTGTATGGTGCCGGGTCAACCATGTCGTAACTGCTTACGTTGGTGGTGGTTCCTCTGGCCATTACGGTTGCAATTTTAGAGAAATTAATACCATCGGAGCCACGCTCAATTTCAAAGTGTTTGGTATTTAATTCCGTTGCTGTAACCCAGTTCAAATCTACCTTTTCGCCATTTAACCTGCCACTGAAGCTGATTAACCTAACCGGTACAGTACGGGCCCAGTTAACAACTATTTGCGCCGGTGTTGGATCGTACAAACCTGCCGCATCACGGGATGCATAGTAGAATATAGCCTGGTGCCTGTCATCATCGGGATCTATTTTTAACAAGGCCGGATTGAACGACGTAATCACCTGGTTTACGGTAACAGCAAAACCATTATAGTACAAAACAGAACCGAATGGTAACTGCGTAATCTTATAGGTTTTACCTGCACCTAGAATGCCATCTTCAGGATCTGAACCGGTGAGTCCGCCTGTGATATCGTACTGAATATTCGGGTCATTTCTTGGGTAGTTAATTGTTCTGTCATCCGAATCGGGCAAACGTTCAACTCCAAAATTAACATTGGTAACATTTAGCGACGATGTTCTTACAGGTATTACGCAAGTAGGTGCTCCGGCTTTATTTCCGGTACCTGCAGCATTATTTAAACCATATGCGTCGCCGGTTGTAACCCAGTTGCCCGGCAGTAACGACATGCCTGCATCCGAAGGCGGCGGATCGCCCAAATTAACACTCTGTTTACTTACGCTAAGCGTATAATTAGTAAACATATCGGCAGCCGGGAACGAATAAGTACCCGTTGCTCCATTTAAAGTAGTACGCTGAACCACTTTACCGGTTGAATCAACCAAATATGCATACACCGGGTTGCCCATTATAGTTCCGATGGCTGTGCCATTTACGACACCATCGGTAAGTCCGTTTGCATCCTGGAAAAGCGTACCACTGATAGCAATTTTGTTTTTAGCAATACCATAGTAGAATGGACCAAAACAAGTTTGAGCACTAACAGCGGTGAGCGTATGCTGAAGTACCGTTGTGGTATGGTGATAAGCCGGAACCGATGCCGGATCGAGCCTGGTAATATAACATATGGGGTACCGAATAAACTGAACTTTTACATTGTCAATATACACCGTATCGGCTGCATCCACATTATTATTCGTTAAGAAACGAATACGGGTATTGGCAGATGCATAACCCGTAATATCCTGATTATAAATATCTACATAATTGGCGTCGGTTGTACCGTCTCCGGCGATGGTGAATACGGTACCATAGGTTGATCCGTTTGAGGATGCCTGAACAATGATATCTTCTCCTGCCGTTAGTGTAGCGCTCTTCCGGCGGTAAGAGAAACTCAGGAAGGCATAAGCAGCCCCCGACAGGTTTACAGAACGGGTAGCCGATACATTGGCATTTCGTAATCGAATACCGTTGGTAAATGCTCCATCTTTGTAAATATCACAATTAGCTGTGGTTGAGGCCTGGCAAAATCCTACTGATGAACCATCACCAATATCTGTCCAGTCGTTTAACCAGGCTGCATTACCATCGCTGCCATTGGCACATGTACGAGTTCCACCAGGACCATCAAAGTCATCCATCACAAATTTTTCGGGATAGCTGATGAACTGGTAAGAACCTGAGGAATCGGTGATGACCGAATCTTTTAATTCATTTGCATCTATTATCTGGTTACAATTACCATCAACATACAAATACACTTTGGCGTTTGGTACACCAGTGCCTCCGTCATTATAAACACCATCATCATTCTTATCCAGGAAAACCTGGCCAGCTATCACATTTTGAGTATATGGCGCAGGACAAACACTGATATCTACATAAACCGTTGCTTTATCGCAAACAATAGGTGTGGGCGTTGAGCACACATTATACTCAAAAGTATCTTTACCGGAGTAACCGGGGTTAGGTGTATAAATGACCGTGCCGTTGGCGTTGATGGTTACTGTACCGTTTTTCGGTTGCAGCAATGCTGTTGTGCTTACCGATGTAGGGTCAACCACCGCCAGGAATCCAAAATCGTTTAATAATATTGGTATGGTAACCGGTTGATTAACCATGGTACGTGCATAATCATCGTTGGCAAAAATGAGTTTTTGCTTACAGAAAGGAAGTATGGTTGTACCCACATCCCAATAAGCAACACCAATACCTGTACCTGACCCCTGCGGATCTTCGCCATATACCGCCGCAATTTTCGCACCGTTGCAGGTGTAAACTGCCATGCCACTTTGATCATTATCACTCGGATCACGTAACTTAATATAGTTGAGCGCATTTAATGTATATGCAACATCATATCGCAATCCGCATGGACTAACCAGTCCGCTGTTGCCACTAACATTTCCATTCCATTTTACGTAAATGGTTGTGTTCATATTTGGTGTTACCCAAATTGGATTACCGTTTACATCAGGTCCTGGAGGTGCCACCAGATCGAGGCCGCCCGGCGCCCAGGCTGTGGTTGCAAAATCGGTAAGTCTTGATTCAGATATCAGGTTAAACGACCAGTCATAGGTTGTACCATCATTACCCCCACCTCCCGGAGTATAAGAATCTACAATTTCAATGGCTGTAAAAGACTCTCCTGTGAGATTCACAAATTTATAGGCCGAAGTTGTAGAATATGCCAACGGGTACCGTACACATCCTTTTGCAGGAAGGTTTATGGTACCGCCGGTAGGATTGGCACCGGAATACCAGTTAATTACCAATGGCCTGTTTAAACTGTTATAGAACATTACTACAGATGTATCTTTTGGATTATCACCTGCATTATCAGAAGTTGGTACCGGCGTAAAGTAGGTATGTGAATACCAGGTAGCCGGATAAATTGGTGCGTTACGTATAGAGTATTGATCTACACCGCCGGCATTCAATTCCACACCAATGGGCTTGTTACTAGCTACCGTGGCGCCAAAATATACACCGCCATTAACCAGGTAAGATTGACCCTGATTAAGGGTGAAGCTGGTTTCAAAAATGCCATTATTATCCTTGTCAATTTCTACCTGGGTACCATCCTGCTCTGCTCTTATAAACAGCGCTGTGTATCTAAAGTCTCTGCTTGGGAAATTCTCACCCAATGGCACGGTAAACGATTCTCCAAAATTATAGGTAGACGTAACATTTGTTTTAATTGCCTGTACCGGCATCCAGGTAGGCTCACCGCAAACCTGTGTAATGGCTACCTGGCCGCTGGCGGTAATTTTATCCTTGCCATCAAAGAAAAAATTGCTCTGCACCCTGGGGTTAGCAGGCATGGTATTGTCTAATACAATACTGCCACCAGCAGGTATGATATCGTTGGCATAACCGGGTGCGATACCATTATAAGGATTGCCATCGCCCCAAACTTTAGTAGTTGACTGCAGCGGATCCCATGGATTCAGCTCGTAGCCGTCTTCCCACTCGTCCCAAACCACCACCATTCCGGGGTATGGCATCGTGAGGCTGATAATTGTACGAATATTGCTGCTTGGCATAGTATTGCTTGCAGAAGCCTGAAGTGCAATACGTGCATCCTGCTCGGGATAAGGAATAAAGTACGTGTGCGTTTTCGTAGCGTCCGAACAAGGATCTACCAATAAAGGATTAATGGTAAAGAACACCTGTGCAGTTGTACAAAGATTAGTACTGTCGCAAATCTGATAAGTTAAAGTATCCTTTCCGGCAAAAGTTCCGTTTGGCAGATACACCACTTTTCCGTTTGTAATAAACCCGGTTCCGTTATTTGGCTGTGTATTAATTGAAAGTGTTGACGCATTCAGGTTATTATTTGGGTCATAATCATTAGCCAACACATTTACAATTAACGGTGCACCACCGGCTCCTGTTGCTGAATCATTTAATGCCACAGGCGGGCAAAATGAGCACACATCAAATATAAGCAGGTCGCTGTTCTTTATCAGGTTTTCGTGCCCTTCTTTGGCTGTACCCATTAAATAATAAGTATTGGTGGTATTTGGCGTTGTCCAGGCATACTCATAAGTACGGGTACAGGTAGTAGAATCTACACAGTTAACCGGAAATATACTTCCGGGCGGATTAATCCTCAAATCCATACCGGTAATATCCTTATATCCAAACGGCGTTGTTACCACTGCCCTTACATAATAGGTGGTATTTTGAACACCACTTACTCTTTGTAACCCACCCGGATAAGGAGCGGTAAACACATCAAAACTCACAAAATCAATAAAGGTAGATACCGGCAATAAACTTATTCTGGATGGCTTAGATGCACTGTGGTACTCTATCTGAAACTGTACACCTGATTGAGCACAAGTAATAACCAAATCTATCGCTTGCCCGGTTGGTACAGTAACATCGGCTCCCAATGGCGCCGTCCAGCTTAATATTTTTGAAGCTGTGTTATAAACCGGATTGGATAGCGTAATAATATTTGTGCTGCCATATTTTAACTGAGCAGTAATAGCCGGGTTAACCGGCATGGTTCCGCTGGTTATGTTAAGGTGTAACAACACCTGAATATTTTGTGCTTTAATAGTTAACGGACTGCACAGTGATGGTATTTGTGTAAATGTTATACTATTTACGCTTACTGATGGTTTAATTGATACAGCACCTATTGCCCAGTCTGTACTTGCTGAAGTCCAGCTCATACTGGTACTTGCGGCGCCGGCTTTTGTACTTCCTGCACCTGTAATTTCTGAGCCAGAGCTGATATTCCATCTTTGAGACTGGCCTCCGGCTACAGTTAGTGATTGGTTACGGATAGAGACCACATCAAAGATTAATTCGCCGGTAGCAGATGTAACCGCAACCGTCGGATTGGTGCTGTTAGCCTGTGCCGTGGCAAAAATACCCAATGGATTGGTTTGGTCAACACCCGAATAAGTTGTAACACTTATTATGGCTCCTTTATCGGGTGCCGAACTGAAATTGACTGTTAAAGTTGCTGTACCTGTTGGCGGGTTAACCAGTTGATAAATCGCTATCCGGGCATTACCATTTATATTGTTGTCGCCTACAAGGGTTAAGGTTGCTGTTCCATAAGTAACCGAAGTTACTGTTCTGTTTTTTTGCGATATCCCCACCAGCATCAACCTGTTGGCACCTGTGCCGGTTGTATGAGAAACAGAAAGTGGTGAAGTTAATCCCGATACTGTATTTGAAGCATCCATGGTTACGCCGCTACCGGCAGTAGTAATAGGATAAGATACCTGGGTAACTGTAATATTTGTTGCTACGGGGTCAACACGGTCTAAAAATTGACCGGGACCCGATAAATACAACGGTGTTTGAACCACCGATGGATTTGCATTAACTATATGCGAAGCAGTTGAAGGACCATTACAACCATTTGCCGTAGCGGTTATAGATGAAGTACCAAACCAACCTGCTACCCAGGTAACGGCACCGGTACTGGTATTAATGGTATTGCCGCCAGCTAAACTGGCTGCATCTAAACTGTAAGAAATACTGGTACTGTTTGAAGCCGTGGCCGAATAAGTTACGGTGCCTGCCCCCTGCGTACGAATAGACTGAAGACCCAACGCAAATACCGGTGTACCTACTGTAGGCGTATTGGTAACCAC
>JBBKXU010000387.1:0-4432 GCA_037969645.1 Ferruginibacter sp.
ATATCAGCATGATAAAATAAAGGCAGGTTCATATAAGGTCAAACTTAGTAAAAATAAAAATGGAGAATGATTTTGATTATTCATTCTCCATTATACCGTATAAATTTATTCATCAGAATGGTGCATCATCGTCAAAATTACCTTCATTCATCTTACTCCCTTTTTGGATATACATTCGGGCTTCATCATCTCCACCACCCGAAACGGGTTTCCAGTTACCGGAGCCTCCACCGGGGAAGCCGCTGTTATAATCTCCGCCTTCTTCTTCTACGAATTTCTGAATATGTAATAATGCTTTTAATTTTATGGTCTCCAAACTACCGTTTCTATGCTTGGCAATTTTTACATGGGTTTCACCCTTATTGCTTTCGCCAAACTCATCGGTAGTTACTTCGTAATATTCCGGACGGTATAAGAACATTACCAAATCCGCATCCTGCTCAATAGCACCCGATTCTCTCAAATCGCTCAACTGAGGCATTTTATTTCCTTCTTTTCTTTTCTCTACCTCACGGCTTAACTGGCTCAGGGCAATAATGGGTACCTGTAATTCCTTGGCAAGACTTTTAAGGTCCCTGGAAATTTTACTGATCTCCTGCTCACGGTTACTGTTTCTGTCGGCACTGCCACTCATCAACTGCAAATAATCTATAATGATTAATCCAACATTATGTTTGTTTTTTAAACGACGGCATTTTGCACGTAATTCAAAAATATTCAGGGCTGCGGAGTCATCAATAAAAATGGGGGCTTTACTAAGCCTTTCGTAACCATTTTTATACAATTGCTTCATTTCATGTTCTTCCAGTTTACCCCTCGCAATTTTTTCAAGCCATATTTCACTCTCGGCACTGAGTATACGCTGTACCAGCTGACTGCTGCTCATCTCCAGGCTAAAGAAGGCCACAGCTGTTGGCGGGCTGCTATCGCCTTTGGGGCGAATGGCTGCAGACCTGGCAAGGTTTAAGGCAAAGGCTGTTTTACCTACCGATGGTCTTGCCGCCAGTATGATTAAATCTGTAGGTTGCCATCCGTATGTAATTTTATCTAAAGTGGGGAACCCCGTTACCACACCTGTAATTTCATCCTTACGGGTACGCATTTCCTCAATACGATTAAATGTTTTTACCAGTACAGAATCTATATCATCAAAGTTTTTACGAAGGTGATTATTGGTAATTTCAAACAATTTTCCTTCTGCGTTGTCTAATAAATCAAATACATCTGTACTGTCTTCATAAGCATCGCCAATTATTTCTCCACTGATGCGTATCAGTTCCCTTTGTATAAATTTTTGCAGTACAATCCTGGAGTGCGCATCTATATTGGCTGATGAAACAACCGAGTTGGTGAGTTTGGTTATATAATAAGGACCGCCAACCATTTCCAGTTCTTCTCTCAGTTTCAGTTCTTCCACTACTGTAAGCATATCAATGGGCAAACTTTTAACAGCCAGTCCCTGCATGGCTTTAAAAATATTTTGATGCGCATTTACATAAAAACATTCCGGCTTTAATATTTCAACCACTGTATCAAAAGCACTTTTTTCCAGCATGATGGCACCCAAAATCGCCTCCTCCAGTTCCTTTGCCTGTGGTGGAACTTTGCCAAAAACCATGCTGCCCATGTCTACTGCAGGTTTTCTCCTGGTCTTTCTGTCTTTATTTAGGTTGGTAAATTCCATTTAAATTTTTCCTCTTTTGAGTTTTACAAAATAATATCCGCATAACTGAATAATGGTAAACGAATATTAAAGAAATGCCGGGCCGCACTTCTTTTAAATTGCTTAACTTTTAGCGATTGTTATACAGGGCGGCTAAGGTAATAGCAATTTGTTAATATAAATGAACATATCCGCCTTATTAACTTCTTTCCACTCATTATTCACCTGTTATCCACCGGTAAAGTTAGCTTATTCACCGTTTATGAACAGTAATATACACATAGAAGATGCAATCTGTATTTAATTTAACTCATATTTATTAACATAATTCAACCCTTTATTTTTCTTTTTGTGCACCGTTAATTCTTTTTTTAGGGTTGTTAATTTCAATCTAAATAAGTAGCTTGTTTCACTTTTAAAATTGATGCATTTATCCTTATGCAGATAGCCCTTAAAAAACTATCTTTGCTGCCCAAATAAAAAAGATCAATGATTATTTCTTATAACTGGTTAAGTGAATATCTGCCTGTAAAAATTGAACCCGAAAGATTGAGTAAAATACTTACTGCTATTGGACTGGAGGTGGAAAGCTTGCATAAATTTGAAAGCATTAAAGGGGGGTTACAGGGATTAATAACAGCAGAGATTGTGGCATGCGAAAAACATCCGGATGCAGATAAATTAAAAATCACCAATGTAAATACCGGTTTGGAAATAGTACAAGTGGTTTGCGGGGCACCAAATGCTGCTGCCGGCCAAAAAGTAATCCTGGCAACAGTTGGGGCTACTATTTATCCATCAAAAGGCGATCCCCTAACTATAAAAAAAGCAAAAATAAGAGGCGCTGAAAGTTTTGGAATGATTTGCGCAGAAGATGAAATTGGAATGGGCAACGGGCATGATGGAATAATGGTTTTACCTGCTGATACTGTAATTGGCCAACCTGCCGCTTCTTTATTTGAATTACAGGAAGATTTTATTTTTGAAATTGGGCTTACGCCAAACCGCATAGACGCTATGAGTCATTTGGGTGTAGCCAGGGATGTTTGTGCTTATATAAGTCACCACGAAAAGCAGGAAACCCTTGTAAAATTACCATACAAAAACACTTTTAAACCCGACAGTACCGGTAATGCCATAAAAGTGGAGATTGAAAATGCAGCTGCCTGTAGCCGTTATGCCGGCGTAAGCATCAGCAACATTGAAGTTAAAGAAAGCCCTCAATGGCTTAAACAAAAACTTACCGCAATTGGGGTAAAATCCATCAGCAATATTGTAGACATCAGCAATTTTATCCTTCACGAAACCGGGCAACCCCTGCATGTTTTTGACAGGGCAAAAATTACCGGTAATAAAATCATTGTAAAAAATTGCAGCGAGGGGACTGTTTTTACTACCCTCGATGAAAAGGAAAGAAAATTATCGGCCGATGATCTGATGATTTGCAATGAAGATAAACCCATGTGTATTGCGGGCATTTATGGCGGCCGGGACAGCGGCGTTGGCCCTGAAACCACGAATATTTTTCTGGAAAGTGCATGGTTTAACCCTGTTGCTATAAGAAAAACATCCATGCGCCATGGGCTAAGAACGGATGCGGCTACCCGTTTTGAAAAAGGCGTAGACATCAGTAATACCGTTATCGTTTTAAAAAGAGCAGCTGAGCTCATTAAAGAAATTTGTGGTGGTGAAATAAGCAGCGAAATCGTTGATATATATCCCAGCCCTGCTGAGCAAACTTCAGTTGGTTTAAAATACCATTATCTCAAAAAACTCAGCGGAAAAAACTATCACGGCGATTCGGTGAAAAATATCCTTAAAGCCCTGGGTTTTGAAATTGCAAAAGAAGGTATAGATGAGCTATGGGTAAATGTACCCTTCAGCAAACCTGATATAACCATCCCTGCAGATCTTGTTGAAGAAATTATGCGGATTGATGGGTTGGATAATATAGAAATTCCTGCTACCATCAGTATTTCACCCTCTAATAACAGCAGCACACAGAGCAATCTAATGATGGAAAAAGTAGCCAATATGCTTACCGGTATTGGCTTTTACGAAATTTTTACCAACAGCATAACTAACAGTGCATACTTTAGCGAAACTGTTTTAGAGAAATCGGTAAAAATGATCAATAACCTCAGTTCAGAACTGGATATTCTCCGGCCGTCTATGCTGGCAACAGGAATGGAAGTGATTGCCCATAACATTAACCGTAAAAATGCCAATCTTAGTTTATTTGAATTTGGCAAAACCTATCATAAAGAAAATGAGGGAAAGTATCTTGAAGAAAAACACCTGTCGCTATATGTTACGGGGGAGATAACAGAAGCATCCTGGAATAAAAAAGCACAAAAAGCAGATTTTTTCTTCTTAAAAGCGGCCTGCGAAAAGATATTTGCAGCAAGCGGAGTAACCAATGTTAGTTTTGAAAATAATGCTGATGATAATTTTGAAACGGGTGCATTAATAAAGATAAAAAATAAAGAAATTGGCCGCCTTGGTATAGTTGCAGAAAAAAACAACAAACAATTTGGTATTAAACAAACCGTTTTATATGCCGATATTCTTTGGGAAACAATGCTGGAGACCAAAAAGCAAACTGGCCTGACTTATAAGGAAATAAACAAATTTCCAACAGTACAAAGAGACCTTGCGCTGGTTGTAAATAATACAGTAACTTATGCAGAAATTGAAAATACTGCTGCAGCGCTCAATTTATCACATCTGCAATCGGTAAGATTATTTGATATTTTTGAAAGTGAAAAA
>JBBKXU010000388.1:0-2927 GCA_037969645.1 Ferruginibacter sp.
TAAATTCACGCTTCATCCTGTCAATAATGATCTCCAGGTGTAATTCACCCATACCACTCAAAATGGTCTGTCCAGTTTCTTCGTCTGTTTTTACACGTAACGTAGGATCTTCCTCAACAAGTTTGGCAATTGCCATACCCATTTTATCAACGTCGGCCTGTGTCTTAGGCTCAATTGCAATACTAATAACCGGCTCCGGGAAAGTCATAGCTTCTAGAACAATCGGGTTCTTTTCGTTACAAAGTGTATCACCTGTTTTAATATCCTTAAAACCTACAGCAGCACCAATATCACCAGCTTCAATAAAATCAACAGGGTTTTGTTTGTTGGCGTGCATCTGCATAATACGACTGATACGCTCGTTCTTTCCGGTACGGGTGTTCAATACATACGAACCAGAATCTAAACGACCACTATATGCCCGGAAGAAAGCCAGACGACCCACAAAAGGATCGGTCATGATCTTAAATGCCAAAGCACTGAATGGTTCTTTAGGATCGCAATGACGCAATAATTCTTCACCGGTATCAGGATTAACTCCTTTTACAGCCTCAATATCCATTGGACCAGGCAGGTAACGAACGATAGCATCCAGCGCCGTTTGTACTCCTTTGTTTTTGAAAGAAGAACCACACATCATCGGGATGATAGAGATATCAATTGTTGCCTTACGGATAGCTTCATGAATTTCGTTTTCGGTGATCGTATCAGGATCATCAAAAAATTTCTCCAGTAAATTCTCATCATAATCTGCAACTGCTTCAATTAAATGTTGTCTCCATTCTTTCACATCTTCTGCCATATCATCCGGAATAGGTACTTCGCTAAAAGTCATTCCTTGTGTAGCATCATCCCAAACCATCGCCTTCAGCGTGATTAAATCAACCACACCTTTAAAATGATCTTCAGCACCAATTGGTAACTGCAAAGGCACGGCTTTAGCACCCAACATTTCTTTAATTTGTTTTACAACATTTAAGAAATCGGCACCTGCACGGTCCATTTTGTTTACAAAACCAATACGTGGTACTTTGTAACGGTTAGCCTGGCGCCAAACAGTTTCAGACTGTGGCTCTACACCAGATACGGCGCAAAACAAAGCCAATAAACCATCCAGTACACGTAATGAACGCTCTACCTCTACGGTAAAATCCACGTGACCCGGGGTATCAATAATGTTGAATTTGTATTCATTGGTAGCTGCAACCTTTTTGCCCTGCTCCATAGGAAAATTCCAGAAACAGGTAGTAGCAGCCGAAGTAATTGTAATACCTCTTTCCTGCTCCTGAGCCATCCAGTCCATGGTAGCAGCGCCATCATGCACTTCACCAATTTTATGATTAACACCGGTATAATATAATATACGCTCGGTGGTAGTGGTTTTACCAGCATCAATATGAGCGGCAATTCCAAAGTTTCGTTGATAACGTAAATCTCCCATTTTTTTCTATTTTGAATTATTAATTTTATTTCATTGGTCCCGATAGCTATCGGGACACTCTTGTACTTATGTTCTTTGCTGATCTTTTTTGCTTTTTTTAAAAGCATACCCCTGTAATGTTGTTCGTTTGCAAGCGAACCGGGGCGATATGTATTATTAAACTCTCATAGTATGCTAAATAAGTACGGCCCATCCTAACATTGCTGCACCTTTTAGCGGCGCAAAGGTACATTTATTTATTCAAATTACAAAGCTTATACGCAGCAAGTTAATGCCTCTTTTCACTATTCAAAAGAACTTGAACCACATAGGAGCATAGCTACACAGGGTAACACATAGCATATGTACCTTCTACTGTTTCCTATATTTCTATGTGGTTCAAAATGAGACAACAGCAAAAACAAAAAAGCCACCTATAAAAGATGGCTTTAAATATTATAACTAATTGATTATTAGATTCTGAAGTGAGCGAAAGCTTTGTTAGCTTCAGCCATACGGTGCGTATCTTCCTTCTTCTTGTAAGAAGCGCCTTCACCTTTGCTTGCAGCAACGATTTCGTTAGCTAATTTATCAGCCATGCTGCGGCCATTTCGGTCGCGGCTGTACTTAATCATCCATTTGATGCTTAAAGACACTTTTCTGTCCTGGCGAACCTCTGCAGGAATCTGGAAAGTAGCACCACCAATACGACGGCTACGTACTTCAACACCCGGTGTGATATTAGCCAAAGCTTTTTTCCAAACCTCGTATCCATCTTCACCTGTTTGCTTAGCCACTTTGTCTAATGCATCATAAAAAATAATGAATGCACCACTTTTTTTGCCTTCCCACATCAAGTTGTTTACAAAACGGGTAACCAGTTTGTCGTTAAACTTAGGATCTGGTGCTAAAGGTATTTTTTTCGGTTGTGTTTTCCTCATTGGAACGCTGATTTTTTGATTTTAAAGATTTCGCTGAATCTTCTATTAATTTTTAATGCTTTTATTTTTTTGTAGATTTTGGCAACTTCAGGCTCTTTCTGCGGTCATCCAAAAATCTGCGATTATTTTTTAGCTCTTTTAGTTCCGTACTTGCTACGGCTTTGTTTACGATCTTTTACACCAGCAGTATCCAAACTACCACGTACAATATGATAACGTACACCCGGTAAATCTTTTACCCTTCCGCCACGTATCAATACAATACTATGTTCTTGTAAATTGTGTCCTTCACCCGGAATGTAGGCGATAACCTCAATTTTATTGGTCAAACGTACTTTAGCAACTTTACGCAAAGCAGAGTTTGGCTTCTTAGGCGTAGTAGTATATACTCTGGTACATACACCACGGCGCTGCGGACAACTATCCAAAGCCCTTGATTTGCTTTTCGCTTTAATTACTTCTCTTCCTTTTCTTACTAACTGTTGAATTGTAGGCATTATGTGCTTTTAATTTTCGGACGGCAAAGGTAGGATTTACAATTTGATTTGAGAAACTTAAAACTAAAA
>JBBKXU010000389.1:0-13894 GCA_037969645.1 Ferruginibacter sp.
GTAACTTTGAAACTAACTGCCTTAGTTATGTTACTGGGAGGAACAATAACTGTATCTTATGCCCAGAGCAAAATAAACGTTGTAACATCTGCTGTTCCGTTTTTACGTATATCACCTGATGCCCGCAGCGGCGGTATGGGAGATGTAGGTATTGCGACTACACCTGATGCTAACGCGGCATTTGCCAACATAGCCAGAACACCATTTGCCACCAGTAAGATGGGCGTAGCTGTTAACTATACACCATGGTTAAGAGATTTATCTGTAAACGATGTTTTCTTAGCATCTTTAGCAGGTTACTACAAAATTGATGACCAACAAGCTATTTCTCTGGGATTGAGATATTTTAAGCTTGGAAGCATTCAGTTTACCGACGCATTGGGCAACGATTTACAACAATATAACCCAAGGGAGATGGCCATTGATGTTGGTTATTCTAGGAAATTGTCTAAAAAATTAGGTTTAGGTATTGCCATCAGGTATATTAATTCAAACCTGGCCAGTGGTAATTTTGGAGGACAAAATTATAAAGCTGGTAGTTCAGTAGCCGGTGATTTACATTTATATCATCATGGAGCTAAAGAAAATGGCCAGGGCTTAAACTGGGGTTTAACATTGAGTAACTTAGGTTCTAAGATCTCTTACTCAAGTGATGCCACTCAAAAAGATTATATCCCTGCTAATATAGGCTTGGGCGTTGCATATACTAAGGTATTTGACGAAGCAAACAAGATTACTTTTGCATTGGATTTAAATAAATTATTAGTACCTACGCCTCCTGTAATTACTGGTAATAACTCTACTGACTCTACTAATTTGAGACAATACCGCGACCGTAGCGTAGTAAGCAGCTGGCTTAAGTCTTTCGGAGATGCTGATGGAGCTGGCGAAGAAATTCAGGAAATAAACATTGCTGTGGGGGCTGAGTACTGGTATAACGATCAGTTCGGTTTCAGAGCAGGTTATTTCTACGAGAACCCAAACAAGGGTAACAGAAAATTTTTCACTGTAGGAGCAGGTGTTAAGTACAGCGCATTTGGCTTAAACTTCTCTTATGTATTCCCTACTGGAAGCGGTATCAGCCGTATTCCTTTATCTAATACATTCCGTTTTGGTTTAGTGTATTCAAAATAATTAATGTCTTTTCATGTAAAAAAGGCGTTCCGGATTATCCGGAACGCTTTTTTTGTTTTTAGAATCAAGCTAAATAGCTGATATTTGCAGCTCTAAATCAACGATGTGTATAGAATAGGATCAGGCGTGGATTATCACCAATTAGTAACCGGCAGGGATTTATGGATTGGAGGAGTTAAAATACCACATAATAAAGGAGCCCTAGGCCATAGTGATGCCGATGTGTTGCTGCATGCTATTTGCGATGCCATGTTAGGTGCCTTGGCGCTTGGCGATATCGGCGTGCATTTTCCGGATACAGACGATACCTTTAAAGGGATTGATAGTAAAATACTATTACAAAAATGTACAGACCTTATCGAGGCAAGGGGGTATAAAGTGATTAATATAGACAGCACGTTATGTTTACAATCTCCTAAAATAAAATTATACGTTCCTCAAATGCAGCAAATTATCGCTGAAATTACTCATGTTACAATTGCCGATGTTTCAATTAAAGCAACTACTACTGAACAAATGGGGTTTATTGGCCGTGAAGAAGGGTTAAAGGCATATGCAACTGTTTTACTAAGCTTACAATAAACAACATACTATTTTTGAAAAAACAAATACTTACATACGGGTTCATTTTTACAGTACTTTTTAGTTTTGCTCAAAAACAAGCCAATATCTGGTACTTCGGAAGCCGTGTAGGGCTCGATTTTAATCAATCTCCACCTTTAGCTCTTAATAATGGTGTAGCCAATTCACAAGAAGGTTCTGCTGTAATGAGCGATAATAATGGCAAATTGCTTTTTTATACAAATGGTGTGTCTGTACAAAACAGAAAACATCAACCCATGCTAAATGGCTTGGGTATAATGGGAGATTTAAGCAGCACCGACAATTGCGTAATTGTACCAATGCCAGATAGCGACAGCATGTATTATCTTTTTGCGATTGGATCGGCCAGAGTAGAGGAACCTAAGTTTAGCTACAATATTATAGATATGAAAGCTGACGGAGGCTATGGCGCAGTTACTGTAAAAAATGTAATAGTTGAGGATATGGTTTTAGAGAAATTAGCAGCAGTAAGGCATTGCAATAACAGAGATATTTGGATTGTTATAAAGAAATGGAATACCGATGAGTATCATGCTTATTCACTCACCTCCGCAGGCTTAACTGCAACACCGGTTGTAAGCAGCACAGGGCTGGTTATAAACGGGCAAATAAATAATGCTATTGGCACGTTAAAATTTTCAAGTACAGGTAGTAAGTTAGCAGCCTGCCATGCATTTGATAATGATATGGTAGAGCTTATGGATTTTGATAACACAACCGGTATAATTACTAATCCACGGGTATTTAAACCTAACGCCACACCTCATACGCCAACATATCCTGGTATTTATGGAGCAGAGTTTTCACCGGATGGAAGGTTACTTTATGTGTCTGCAAATAATACAGTAGGCGATCCCTGTGCACTTTTTCAGTTTGATATTACTGCCGGCAATGCCGCTGCCATACTTGCAACCAAACGAATTGTTGCACAAACCAGTCCCTGGTTTGCGGGCGATTTGCAACTAGGGCCCGACAATAAAATTTACATGGCCATGTGGGAAGACAGTTCGATTTCTGTGATTGAAGATCCCAACACTTACGGACCAGGGTGCAATTTTGTATTTAATAAAATGTATTTGGGACCTCAGGCTTCATCTATTCAGTTTGGCTTACCGAATTTTATGCAAAGTTATTTCGACCCGGCATCTAATCCATATGATTTTAGCAGAGTGGGCGGTTGCCAGGATCTCGATGTAACCTTTACCATTAGCCGGCTAAACGGTATAGATTCTGTTAAATGGAACTTTGGAGACGGGCAGCAATCGCAAGTAATTCAACCAACCCATACCTACGCTTTACCTGGTTTTTACGATGTAAATCTTATTGTTTATAAGGTTGATTGCTCTGGCTTATATGATACTATAACCCGAAAAATATGGATTGCCGAAACAGGCGAATTTTTGGGTGCGGATACTTCCAGTTGTAATCCTTTGGCATTGGAGATTGGTGTTGATGAAATCGACGGAATAAACTATTTATGGAATACTGGTTTCAGAGGCGGTAAAATAACCACAACCGGGTTTGGCGATTATTGGCTTGAAATGGAACAGAACGGTTGCAAAGTAAGGGATACCATAAGAGTTACTGCAAGGCCTAAACCTGTTGTGAGCCTCGGTGCCGATACATCTATATGCAAGTATAGGCCAGTTATTTTAAAGACGCAGACTACAGGATATGATACTTATTTATGGAGTACCGGCGAAACAACGCCAACAATTTTTGTAAACCAAACAGGTACTTACGGTGTAGAAGTAACACTGGCAGGTTGCGATGCTTCGGATAGCATTCGGGTTTTACCAGGCGATTGCGATGTGTACATTCCATCGGCATTTACGCCTAACAACGATAATTTGAATGAAACTTTTGGCGTAATTGACAATGTATTTCTTCAGTATTTTTCTTTACAGGTGTTCAGTAAATGGGGGCAGATAATTTTTAGCAGTACTGACGTAACAAAAAAATGGGATGGTACTTTCAAAGGAAAAAATATGCCCAATGGCTCATACCTGTGGATGATGACTTATGTTAACCGAAGTGGAAAAAAATTCTACGAGCAGGGTACTGTAATGCTCATTCGGTAAAAGTATTTCTTGATATTCCGATGTCGCAATATTTTCTTTTTACATAGTTAACTTTACCAACATGACGCCCATTCAGGTTAATATAGTAAACAGGTCTTCAAATCCATTACCGGCTTATGCAACAGTGGGTTCCTCCGGAATGGATATCAGGGCCAATCTTTCAGAACCGTTGTCGTTGCTGCCTTTAGAAAGGAGCCTGGTTTCAACAGGTTTATTTATTGAGTTACCCGTTGAATATGAAGCACAGATAAGGCCAAGAAGCGGAATGGCTGTTAAGCAGGGTATAACTTGTTTAAATTCACCTGGCACGGTTGATGCAGATTACAGAGGAGAATTAAAAGTGATATTGATTAATTTAAGTGATACTGTTCAGTTAATACAACATGGCGACAGAATAGCCCAAATGATTATTGCAAAAACAGAAAAGGCAGCACTGAATGAAGTAGTAGTGTTGAGCGAATCAGTTAGGGGAGAAGGGGGATTCGGTCATACAGGAATTAAATAAAAAAAATAAGCGATCAGTAATGAAATTATTAAGCACAGTATGCGTTTTGGCCATTCTTATTTTTTCAACATACAGTTGTAAAACAGTAAAACAGATAAACAAAGTTATCGCTCCAAAAGATTCAACTGCCGTTATTATAATAGATCAATCCAGGGTTGACTCATTATTGATGATAAAAAAAACCATTGATAACCTGCACCGAAACTACATCGATTTTAAAACGTTTAATGCTAAGATAAAAGTAGAATATCAGGACAATAAGGGAAAGCAGCCTGATATTACAGCAATTGTAAGAATTTTGAAAGATAGTGCCATCTGGATGTCATTATCCGCAACTTTTTTAAATATTGAGGTTTATCGGGTGCTAATAACCCGTGACAGCGTTATACTACTGAATAAACAAGACAAGGAAGTGCAATACCGTTCGCTGGATTATTTGCAAGAGGTAACCGAAATACCTTTTGATTTTAAAACCTTACAGGATTTATTGGTCGGCAATCCAGTTTTTGTTGACAGTAATATTGTGTATTACAAAAAAATGGAGAACCAGATTCTATTCTCTATGGTTGGTAATTATTTTAAAAATCTGCTCACCCTTTCATCCGATAATTATTATTTAACGCATAGTAAACTGGACGACGTGGATGTAACCCGCAGTCGTACTGCAGACCTCACCTACGCAGATTATGAAAATAAAACCGGTTTTATTTTTTCTACTTATCGGGAGATAACGGTGTCAGAAAAAAACAAACTCGATATCAGGCTAAACTTTAAGCAATATGAGTTTAACAAAGAATTATCAGTTTCATTTAACATCCCAAAAAATTATTCTGTCAAGTAAACGTTATTTGTAATTATACACAACTGTGGGTTATTAAACCCAGTTTTCTATAATTTTGAATAGTATTTTTACACAAACACATATTACCAGCATGATTAAATTCATTTTCAATATCGCCGTTTTTTCTTTACTGAGTGTAGCTGTACATGCCCAGGAAACCCGGGAGGATCTTGAAAAGCAGCGGACCTTGCTTAAAAAAGAAATGGAGCAGACACAAAGACAACTCAACAGTAATAAGGCAAAAACAAAAGAAAGTCTGGTTGGGTGGAAACTGATAAATGATAAAGTGAATCTGCAAAATAGACTGATAGAAAATATCAGTAAAGACATTAATATTCTGGACGACAATATATACACAACCCAGCGTGATATAAACCGGTACAATAAATTATTGGACACTTTAAAGCAGGAATATGCCAAGAGTATGGTGTACGCCTATAAGAACAGAAATAACTACGATTTTTTAAGTTTTATTTTTTCTGCAGCGAGTTTTAATGATGCTATGAAACGCGTTGCTTATTTAAGATATTACAGAGCCTACCGAGAAAAACAAGGTGAGAATATTTTGCGAACACAGGATTTGCGCAGACAAAGGGTTAACGAGCTTGGGGGTATTAAAGAAAAAAAAGGAGACGTGCTGAAATCAAAGGATCAGGAGATGGCGGCACTTGAAAAGCAAAAGATTGAGAAAGACAGGATAATGAACGATCTGAAAAGTCAGGGAAAACAATTAAATAATCAACTTGCGGCATTTAAAAAACAGAGTGCAAAAGTTGAGAGAGCAATTGCGGCAGCCATTAAAAAAGCACTGAATGACGCTAGAATTGCGGCTGCTAAAAAGGCAAAAGATGAGGAAGCCGCTAGGTTAGCCGCTACAAAAGGGAATACCAATACCACTGCTGAAAGCAAGCCTGCTGCCGTTGCTCCCAGAAAAACAGAAGCAGTTAAATCGCCAGAAAGTGTTTTGCTTAACGCAGGAAACATAGAGCTAAATGAAAATTTTATTAAAAACAGAGGATCGCTGCCATGGCCGGTAGATAAGGGGGTACCCATTTTGCATTATGGAAGAAATAAATTGCCAAGTGGTGGCGATATTGACGTGTCAAGCGTAACCGTAGCCACCGATATTGGTAGTAATGTAAAAACAGTTTTTGATGGTGTGATTTCTTATGTTGCTTTTATTGAAGATATGCAGGTAGTGATTATCCAGCATGGTAAATATTTTACAACCTATAGCAATCTAAGTTCGGTAAGTGTAAAGTCGGGGCAAAATGTTTCTACCGGGCAGGTTATTGGAAAAGCCGCAGCAAATCTCGACGGCATCGGAGCCATTGAATTTTATCTTAGCGATGAAAAGGGAAATAATATTGACCCCGAAAGATGGTTGAAAAGGTAATGCCTAGATAACTTTTTTATACAGTGCTTCGTAAACCGGTACAATATTTTCAATATCAAATTTCTTAGCCTGGGCCAATGCATTTGCTTTGAATTTTTGTAAAGTTGCGTCATCCTTTAAAATAGACAAGGCATTCTTGCTCATATCTTCTACATCGCCAACATCGCTCATATATCCGCAATACCCGTCTATGTTTATTTCGGGTAAACCACCTGCATTGGTAGATATTACCGGTACCTCAGCCGCCATGGCTTCCAGGGCTGCCAATCCAAAGCTTTCGTATTCGCTGGTTAGTAAAAATAAATCTGCAATTGGCAAGATGTCTTCCATTTGCTCCTGCTTACCTAAAAATTTAATATTGTTATGCGATTCGCATTTACGGGCGCTAGCTTCAATATGCGACCTTTCGGGCCCATCGCCCAATAATAATAAGGTGGCAGGCATTTGTTTCTGTATTAATAAAAATGTACTCACTACATCTTCTACACGTTTAACTTTTCTGAAATTGGAGGCATGCACCAGTATTTTTTCTCCGTTGGGAGAGATGAGTTTTCTGAAAGCATCTACAGGTTGCTTGTGAAAACGTTTTACATCCACAAAATTGTGAATCACTTCAATCTCTCCGTCAATATTAAAATTCTTATAAGTTTCTTCTTTCAAATTTTCGGAAACAGCGGTTAGCGCATCACTTTCGTTCATCGAAAAAGTAACTACAGGACTGTAAGTTTTGTCACGGCCCACAAGGGTAATATCTGTACCATGCAGGGTTGTAATAACAGGTATTCTTTTTCCTTGTTTGGCTAAAATCTGTTTAGCCATATAAGCCGCTGCGGCGTGTGGAATGGCATAATGTACATGGAGCAGATCAACATCGTTGTTCAAAATAACATCAACCATAGTACTGGCCAATGCTGTTTCGTAAGGTGGGTAATCAAAAAGCGGGTAGGTAGGTACCCTTACTTCATGGTAAAATATATTGGCATGAAATCCGCTCAGACGAACGGGCTGCTGATAGGTTATAAAATGAATATTATGCCCTTTATCTGCCAAAGCCTTACCCAATTCTGTAGCCAATACACCGCTACCTCCAAAAGTAGGGTAACACACAATTCCTATATTCATACAAGCTGTTTTATTTAAATGATAGTCTGCAATTTACCGATTTATTATTCACCACAGTTTCCATTCATGGATTGGGTTTAAATCTGTAAGTTTGTTACTAAACTCATCGTATGTTAAAACGAATTATTGCATCAATACTGGTTTTGTGCTTTTCCTCTTTTTCAGCATATACACAGGCGACTGATTCTGCAATGATAAAGCAGCTTTCCAATGAAATATTGTTGAATGGGAAATCGAATTCGAATTTATTTAGTTTATGTAAAACTGTGGGATCTCGGTTGAGTGGCAGTGCAGGTATGTACAAGGCCGAGCAATGGGGTTTGCAAGCTTTGAAAGATGCAGGTGCAGAGACTGCTTACTTACAACAATGCATGGTGCCACATTGGGTAAGAGGTAAAAAGGAATTTGCAGGCTATAAGACTAACAGAAGAAACGCTGATCCGCAGTTTGAAGTATTGGCGTTGGGTAATTCTGTTGGTACCGGTGATAAAGGCGTAACCGCACAAGTAATAGAAGTGAAGAATTTTGAAGAACTGGAAGATAGAAAGAACGAAGTAAAAGGCAAGATAGTATTTTATAATTATCCTTTTAATAAAACCCTGCTAAGAGGCGCTTATGGAGACGCCGTAAAATACCGTGGTAACGGGCCTTCTGAAGCGGCTAAATATGGAGCTTTGGCAGTTATAGTACGCTCGGTTACAGGCGCCTATGATGATTTTCCTCACACAGGCTCTTTGCGTTACCAAGACAACATTGCTAAGATACCTGCGGTTGCTATCAGCACTGTTGGTGCCGACAAGCTAAGTGCTTATATTAAAAGTGGTTACAAAAACGAAAACTTTTTCCTGAGAACAAATTGCGAAATGTTGCCTGATACTATTGGGCACAACGTAATTGGAGAAATAAGGGGCTCTGAATTTCCGGATGAGATAATCACAATTGGCGGGCATTTAGATAGTTGGGATCCGGGCGAAGGTGCCAGCGATGACGGTACCGGAATTGTACAAAGTATAGAAATACTGAGGGTTTTTAAAACACTCGGGTACAAACCAAAGCGAACAATCAGGATTGTTTTATTTGCCAATGAAGAGAACGGATTACGGGGCGGCAATAAATATGCAGAGGAGGCAAAGCTTAAAAATGAAAATCATGTAATGGCCATGGAGAGTGATGGTGGAGCCGAGTTTCCCCGTGGGTTTAGTTGTGGAATGACGAAAGCGCAGTTTGAAAAAGTACAAAGTTGGTCAAAATATTTTGAACCCTTTGACGCTGCAAAATTTTCATTTAACGAAGGTGGTGGTGGTGGA
The DNA here is from genome assembly GCA_037969645.1 of Ferruginibacter sp. Lineage (GTDB taxonomy): Bacteria > Bacteroidota > Bacteroidia > Chitinophagales > Chitinophagaceae > Ferruginibacter. The sequence continues at coordinate 8,990 of JBBKXU010000389.1, forward strand.
GCCGATATAGGTCCTTTACAGACTCTTTTTAAAACAGCGCAGTTTGGTTTAAGTACCACCGGGCAAAGATATTTTGATGTTCATCACGCAGCTTCCGATGTTTTTGAAAAAGTTAATGCACAGGAATTAAATTTGTGTGTTGTGGTTATGGCAACAATGGTTTACCTGGTAGATAAATACGGTTTATAATCTTTGAAAAAACAATTTTATGGAAGATGTAAAATTTAGTGACGTTGAAAAGGAGCAGCCGAAAAAGAAAGGTGGTTTTCGTAAATTTTTACGTTGGTTTGTTTTTATAGTTTTGCTCTGCGGGGCCATTGCTTTCTGGTGGAAGTATTATTTTGTTTTTGGCGAAGGCGTAAAGTCGGGAGAGTTGAACTATGTAGTAAAGAAGGGGAATCTCTTTAAGACTTACGAGGGAAAGCTTATCCAGTCGGGCTTACGGTCTAAGGCCCCCGGCACGATCAGCTCTTATGAATTTGAGTTTTCGGTTGCCGATGACAGTATTGCATTGGTTTTGATGAACAATAGCGGCAATTATTTTGATCTGCATTATAAAGAGTATAAGGGCACCATTCCCTGGCGGGGATTTAGCCCGTATATAGTGGATAAGATAATCAGTATGAAAAAAGTTGAGCGGTAATCAGGCTCCAGCATACAATAAAAATATAACCGGCTTTTTATGAAAGTCGGTTTTTTCTTTGCGCCAGTCTGCAGCGGTTCTCGTTTTTACAAATTCATTGGTACCGGTTAATTCAGCAGCAATACAAATTTTAGTTGATGGTTTGCAGGTTTTTAATAATGCTTCCAGCAGTTGGTTATTGCGGTATGGCGTTTCAATAAAAATCTGCGTACTGTTTTTTTTCTGCGAAGTGTTTTCCATGGCAACGATGGCTTTGTTTCGTTCCAGATTATCAACAGGCAGGTAACCAACAAATTCAAATTGCTGACCGTTCATGCCGCTTGCCATTAAGGACAGCAAGATAGAACTTGGGCCCACCAAGGGTTTTATAGTTGCATTCAATTCCTGCGCCGCAGCTATTAATATCTGTCCGGGGTCGGCAATACCGGGGCAACCAGCTTCGCTGATGATGGCAATATGTTTGCCATCTTTTATTTTTTGTTTAAAAGCAGCGGTAACTTCGGTTTCAGCCTTGTGTATGGTAAACCATTCGTAATCATCAATCACAATTTCTCTGCACATGGCTTTTAAAAAGCGTCTTGCTGTTCTTTCGTTTTCTGCAAAAATTACCTGGCAGTTTTTTACGGCATCCAAAACATAAGGAGGTATGGTTTGAAGGGCTGTTTCTTCCAACACTGTAGGAATAAGATAGATTACAGAATTCATAATGATAAATTGATCTTGGCCGAATCTTTTAATATTACGCCGGTCTTGGTTTTGTACAAACTGATGGTTGCCGCAATAACAGCGTAACTCGGCGCCAGCAGCCATCCTAAAATAGGTATAAAATGCATAAGGTAAAAAACCAGGCCATTACCAATAGCCAATCCTTTGTGGCGGCCTATAAAACGTATACTTTCAGAAGTTGACAATTTATTACGCTCACAACTGTAATCCAGCATTGAAAAACCCAGATAGTAACATTCTATCAGTAACGCCAGCAGCGGGGTTATCCAGCCAATTACAGGAATAAAAGACAGGATTAAAATGGAGATAGTGTAAACGGTTTGCCAAAGCATATTACGCAGGGCCAGTTTTATCCCCCGGGCAATATCTTTCATCAGTTGTTTAAAACTAAATGGGTAGTCCTTGCCTTCAATTATTGCTTCTGTTTTTTCACTTAGGTAGGCAAACAGCGGCGAGCCAACAATAAGAAAAAGATATTTGAACAGCGAAAAGTAAAAGAGCAGTAAAATGAGGTTCAAAATAATCTGAGCAAAAATCAACAGAAAACTCAAAAAACCGTTTTGCATCTTATCAAGCCATTCAGTTACACCCGATTTCTGTAAAATAAACTCAGTAGCACTACTACTTGATATATAAAATAAAACAATACCGAGAACAAAAAGAATAGCATAAATAAAGCCAGGTATCAAAATCCATTTCCATAAACGGTGCTTAATAATAAAGCGATGCGTATGAGAATAAGCCTGTATGGAAGTGATGATCTCTTTTAGCATGTATTATTTCAGTTGGCTATTGGCTGTAAATAGTATTTTAGCTTTAAAGTTAATACTATAATGAAGAAGTTAACTATTCAATTTTACAAAAGGCAGGATGTTGTTTTAATTGCTGAAGAATTAATAGGGAAAATTATTGTCACCTGTTTTAACGGTAAGATTACTACGGGCAGGGTAGTGGAAACTGAAGCCTATATAGGCTTGACTGACAAGGCTTCTCACTCATTTAACGGAAAGCGTACCGCACGTAATGAACATATGTATGCGGCAGCAGGCACGGCTTACGAGTATATATGCTACGGCATGCATCATTTATTTAATGTGGTCACAAACGTAAAAGATGTTCCTGATGCCGTGTTGATTAGGGCTGTTGAACCAATACAGGGTATAGAAACAATGCTAAAAAGAACCGGCAAATTAAAAGCGGATAATACATTGACTAAAGGGCCCGGCAATGTAGCAAAGGCATTAGGAATTTCAAAAACTTATACGGGTATTAGTTTATTGGGTGATGAAATATTTATAGCTGATGATGAAGTGAAGGTTGATAAGAAAATGATTGGCGTAAGTAAGCGTATTGGCGTGGAAAGCTCTGGCGATGCGGCCTTAAAACCATATCGGTTTTATGTAAAAGGAAATAAGTATGTAAGCAGTTATCCAAACAAATAAAAAAATACCGTCAGTTGTGACGGTATTAATATTTTAGCCAGAAATTAAACCTTTCTCAAGTTTTAAAACTTAGGACAGGGTATTCCCTGGTAATCAGCAGGTCGTTTAATAAATATTATTGAAAATTCGGAACCACCTCTTGAAGCGGTTGCAGCCTTAAGGTTAGAAATATTAAAGTCATAACTGGCGCCAATTCTTAAACCGCCAAATTCAAGGCCGATATAAGGAATAACCGCATCATTTAATCGTACCCAACTACCAATATAAATGGCGCTTGGTTTCTCAGCATCCTGACTAAGATTGGCTGCTATAGCCGCACCCAGCGTGGTTTCGCTGGCTTTGTTCTGTATTTGATGAATTACAGAAGCATGCACCGTTAATAGATCTGACAATGGAAAAGAACCTCCACCATGCGCAGCAATACGGCCGCTTAAATACCAGTTTTTATCTTTAAAGCCAACTTTTGGTCGGGTGATATGATACATAGAAGCACCGAGATAAAAATTGTTTTCACCATTAGTAGAACCTGAATAAAGAATACCTGCATTTATATCAAAATAGCTTTGATTATTGCCATTGCTGATGATATCAGAAGTAGTGCCCGTAAAACCGTTTTGAGTAAGCATATCCTCGAAAGTTAATTTGCTCACATCTAAACTAAGACTTGAGTAAGTGCCTTGAAAACCTGCTCCAATAGTGCTGTAGCCGTTTTCATCTAACGCTTTGTGGTAGGACATGGATACCGAGCCATAATTTAATTTAAGAATGCTATTGGCACTGGCGTCGGTTAATCCCGAAATACCAACCCCAAAAACATCCTTTTCAGGAATTTTGCTTTTTAATATTGGGAAGTCCAGCGATGCGCTTGTTGTTACATAAGCCTTTGGTATTGAGGGCCATTGGTCACGGTGATTGGCAGCTAAGCGCCAAGTACCGCTAAACTTTCCGGTAAAAGCCGGGTTAAGCGTTAAAGGCGATGCAAAAAACTGTGAAAAATGCGGATCCTGAGCTTTTACCATATGACTGGCTAACAGGGCACAAATACAAACTAATAATTTTCTCATTTTCATTTTCAATTCAGAACAATAAAGATAGGGATTTACAGTAAAAAGCTGCACGGAAATGTTTTTAACGGCGGGTTTTACAGAATTGATAACATTTAATCATATAAAGCATTTGTCCTGTTTTTACTCCTAGAGATACCCAAATCCTCACTCCAATCTAAGAACATTAAACTAAGAACTCTAAGTTCCTAACTCCCAACTCGTTCTATCCCTGCATTTTCGCTCCAAAAGCCAAATCACCAGCATCACCAAGTCCGGGCACTATATATCCTTTGGCTGTAATCTCGTCATCAATATCGCCGCACCAGATGGTGGCTTTGGGAAAAGCCCTTGATACATATTCAATACCAACAGTACAGGCAATAGCACAAACTATATGCAATTCTTTAATGGTGCCTTCTTCTTTTAAAAATTCAATTGATTTTACAAGAGATGACCCTGTAGCGATCATGGGGTCGCTGATGATAATGATGCGGCCTTCAATTTCGGGACAGCTCATATATTCCATATGTATATCAAAACTGCCATCTGGATTATGTTTACGGTAGGCGCTGATGAAAGCATTATCACCCTTGTCAAAATAATTGAGTAATCCTGTGTGCATGCCCAGGCCAGCACGTAAAATGGTGGCAAGTACAGGTTGCTCGGCCAATACTTTACTGTTGCTGATACCTAACGGTGTAGTAATTTCCTTTTCTGCCCAGGGCATTTTTTTACTTATCAGGTAGCCTGCTACTTCGGCAATACGCTCCAGATTGCGCCTGAAACGCATGCGGTCTTGCTGCACTTCCACGTCTCTTAATTCACTTACCCAATTGCTTACTAATGAATGTTCGTCGCTGAGATTGATGACCATATTGTTTTTTGTGTGTTTTGAGTTTAGTGTTTGGCCAACGAGGACTTGTAAACCTTATCTAGCAAAACCAAACAAAACTAAAATAAAAAAGTGCCATATCTGCATTTTTCTGTGTTTCCGTGTTTCCGTGGCAAAATTCATGGTTAGGCGGCACTTAGGACCATGAACCAAAAA
>JBBKXU010000390.1:0-5888 GCA_037969645.1 Ferruginibacter sp.
AACCTGTACAACCCCTCATCAACTATTTGTATCTTGTAAGTAAATACCCGATTATGTTTATTAAAAAATTATTGCTGGTTATTTTTTTGTTAACCGGCACCTGTACGCTGATGGCCCAAACTAAAAAAGACTACGAAAAAAACTGGAAGAAGATTGAAGACCTCGAAAAAAAAGGGCTAACCAAATCTGCTTTGCAGGAAGTGCTGGTTGTGTACAATATGGCTGTTAAAGATGGTAACGATGCTCAACAGATTTTGACGAGCATGCACCAGATTTTGTATCGCAATATGATAGAGGAAGACAGTCATGAGAATAATATATTTTTTGTTGACACATTGATTGCAAAAGCCAAAGCGCCCGCCAAAAATGTTTTACAAAGCATGCATGCCGAAATGTTCTGGCAATATCTACAAAATAACCGCTGGAAATTTTACGACCGCACAAAACTGGTAACAGAAAAAAGCAAAGACATCACAACCTGGAGTATTGATAAGCTCTATGCTGTTATCTATAAACTATATACTGCATCATTGCAAAATGAAATGCTGCTTAAAAACACTAAACTGGATGCCTTTGACGACATCATTCTTAAAGGAAAAAACACCCGCCAGTTACGACCAACCTTGTACGATTTTTTATCACACCGGGCTTTGGAGTTTTTTATGAATGATGAAGACGGCGTTACAAAACCCGCTTACCAGTTTAAGATTGACAATGACGAGGCTTTTGCGAAGGCCGATAGTTTTATATTTAAATCCTTCAAAACCAAAGACACTGCATCGCTTCAACAAAAGGCAATGCAGCTTTTTCAGGGTTTGATAAAATTTCATATAGCCGATCCCAACCCGGATGCCTTAATTGATGCGGATTTAATAAGACTGAATTTTGTAAAAAATAACGCCGTAATCGAAAACAAGGAGAAACTATACGAAAATGCCTTACTGGCCGTGGAGCAAAAATATCCCACAAATCCAGCAGTAGCTCAGGCTATATTTTTAAGAGGTATGATTTATTTACAGCGTGGCCGGCAATACAAAGCCATTTCCAAAACCGAAAATCAGTACGAAATAAAAAGAGCTAAGGAATTATTTGAATCCATTTATGCCCGTTTTCCCGATTCTGAAGGAGGCATTAACGCAAAAAATACGAGTTCGCAAATTGAACAACCACAGCTGGATATTGAAACCGAAAAGGTTAATATACCTATGCAACCTTTTCGCAGCTTAGTTAAATACAAAAATGTTAAAGCCCTTTATCTGCGTGTAATTAAAACCAGCAGAACCGAAATTAAATCCTTCAGCAGACAGGATTATGAAAAAAACTGGAAAGCTTATACCGAACTAAAACCTCTAAAAAGCTGGAGCATCAACCTGCCCGATTTGCAGGATTACCAGGAGCATGCCACAGAAATTAAAATTGACGGGCTGCCAAACGGCACTTATTTTATCCTGGCAAGTATTGATCCCAACTTCTCTCTCACAAAAAATATAATTGCAAAGCAACTCACTTATGTAAGCAGCATCAGTTACATACATACCAACACTAACGATTATTATGTACTAGATCGTGATAATGGGCAGCCACTTGCCAACGCCGGCGTGCAGATCTGGGAATCAAAATATAATTACAGCCGAAATGCCTATGAAGAAACCAAACTGGAAAATTACACTACGGATAAAAATGGTTTCTTTAAAATGAATGAAACCAAGAATTACCGCAATTTTCTAATTCAGGTTTCTCATGGGGGCGATGAATTATTCATGGATGAAAATAATTACGCTTATAATTACAATAGCTATAATGCCGTTGTTGAAAAGCAGACTTTTTTATTTACTGACCGGGCCATTTATCGCCCCGGCCAAACTGTTTACTTTAAAGGCATTGTAGTTTTAAAAGAAAAAGATATTGTAAAAAGTGCTGTAATACCCGATTTTAAAACCAAAGTTTTATTAAGAGATGCCAACTCGCAAAAATCTGCTGAGCTAAGTGTGACTACCAATGATTACGGTAGTTACAATGGTTCCTTTCGTTTGCCCGAAGGGATGATGAATGGCAATTTCAGTCTGTACGATACCGCAACAAGAGCTACTTTTAGTTTTAGTGTAGAAGAATATAAACGACCCAAATTTTTAGCCGAGATACAAAAACCAAAAGGTACTTACCGCATTAACGACAGCATTGAAGTTATTGGCACAGCAAAAGCATATGCAGGTAATAATATTGATGGTGCTAAAGTAAGCTACCGTGTAGTGCGAAAAGTGCGCTACCCAGTTTGGTGGGGTTGGGGATATTTTAGACCGGCCTACAATGCCGAAGAAACGGAAATTACCAACGGCGAAACTATAACAGACGCTAAAGGAGAATTTAAAATAAAATTTAAAGCCATTCCCGATGAATCGGTTGATAAAAAAAGTCAGCCTACGTTTTATTACGAGGTAAGCGCCGATATTACCGACATTAATGGTGAAACCCGCAGCGGCAATACATCGGTGGCAGTGGCCTACCAGATGTTACAGTTAAATATTAACATGACAGGCACCATGCTTGCTGATAGTTTGAAAAACTTAGCAATATCCAGCACCAATCTTAATGACATTTTTGAGCAAGCTTTAGTTAATGTCACAATCCACAAAGTACAATCACCAACTAAAATATTCAGAGACCGATATTGGCCTATGCCAGATCAATTCTTGATGAGTAAGAATGAGTACGAAAGTTTATTTCCTTATGATATTTATAAAGATGAAGATCAACAGGCAACATGGGCGCTGGGTGATAAGGTTATAGATAAAACTGACAGCACTAAAGACAATGGGCAATGGGCGATGGGCAATAGGCAATGGGCGGCAGGTCTCTACAAGATTGTTGCCAGCACAAAAGATAAATATGGTGAACTTGTAAAGGCCGAAAAATATATTCAGTTAACCGGAAACCCAGCAACAGAAAGAATCTACAGCGCAACACAAGTTAATGTAACAAAAGGCAATGCAGAACCCGGCGAACAAATCAGTTACAACATTGCCACCGGTTTTGAGAAAATTTGGCTTATTCATTCACTAAGTAAAATGGATAGAACCAATACACTCAGCTATAAAACCATTACCAGTTCACAATCTGCGCCCTTTGCGTTTTCTGCGGGAGAAAACGACCGTGGCGGCATGGCCATGAGCTATGCATTTGTAAAACATAATCGCATTTATAAAGGCGGCGAAAGTTTCAGCATCCCCTGGAGCAATAAAGATTTAAACATCAGTTACGAAACATTCAGAGATAAATTATTACCCGGTAGCGAAGAAAAATGGAAAGTAAAAATTACCGGCAACAAAGGAGAAAAAATTGCTGCCGAAATGCTCGCAGGCATGTATGATGCAAGCCTAGATCAGTTTAAACCACATAATTGGTTCAGGCCCAATATTTGGCCGGGGTTATATAATGCCATTAGCTGGACAGCCAATGGATTTACAAAAATAAATTCTGAGGAATTTAATAGAAGAGCGAATAACTATATTCAGTCTTTGGTTAAATCGTATGACCAGCTTTTGGATGAGCACACTGATGAATACAGATATAGTCACCGATACATGAATGTGCGGGGAGATGTAACTATGTCGGCTCCCCCTCCACCGCCGCCAGCGCCGGGCGCTGACATGGCTGAAGGTAACCTTAACGAAGTTGTTGTAACAAGTGCATATGGAGTTAAACGTTCATCCAAATCCGCTAATACTGATAAAGATGGAGTACTTGATATGGAGGATAGTATAGAAATGAAACCGCTTCAAAAAAGTTCTGACAATGTTCAAATTCGCAAAAACTTCAACGAAACCGCATTCTTCTTTCCAGATCTAAGAACAGATTCCGAAGGCAATATTGAATTTTCTTTTACCATGCCTGAAGCATTAACGCAGTGGAAGCTTATGACACTGGCACATACAAAAGATGCAGCAACAGGTTACAGCACAAAAACAGTTGTAACACAAAAACCATTAATGGTGCAGCCCAATGCCCCCAGGTTTATGAGAGAGGGCGACAATATGGAGTTTAGCGCTAAAATTGTTAACCTGACTGAGAAAGAAGTAACCGGCATTGCCACACTTGAATTACTAGATGCCGCTACCAATAAACCTGTTGATGGCTGGTTTAAGAATGTTTTTCCCAATCAGTATTTTACAGTTGCAGCAGGTCAAAGCGAAGCGGTAAAATTTCCGATGGAGATACCCTTCAATTTCAATTCAGCCATGAGCTACCGCATTGTTGCGAAAGCAGGTGAATACAGCGATGGTGAAGAAATGGCAATACCTATTCTTACAAACCGGATGCTGGTAACAGAAAGTATGCCACTTAATCTGCACACCCAAACAACCAAAGCTTTTAAGTTTGATAAGTTGCTTAACAGTGGCAGCAGCACAACAATCACCAATCATGCCTTAACAGTAGAATATACCAGCAACCCCGCATGGTTTGCAGTGCAGGCGCTACCCTACTTGATGGAATACCCTTATGAATGTGCAGAGCAAACCTTCAATCGTTATTATGCCAATACTCTGGCAAGTTATATCAGCAGGTCAACGCCAAAAATAAAAGCCATTTTTGAGCAATGGAAAAATCTTGATACAGCGGCATTGATGAGTAATCTTCAAAAAAATGAGGAATTAAAATCAGCCTTGCTGCAGGAAACTCCATGGGTGATGGCTGCACAAAATGAAAATCAACAAAAGAAAAATATTGCATTGCTGTTTGATATGGTTCGCATGAGTGCCGAGCAGCAAAAAGCATTTAATAAACTAAAAGAAATGCAGAGCAGCAATGGCGGTTTTGTATGGTTCAAGGGCGGCAGAGATGATCGTTATATGACCCAGTACATCGCAACCGGCATCGGGCATTTAAGAAAATTGAATGCTTTGAGCGGAGATTATTATCAGAACATGAAAACGATTATGGACAAAGCAATTCCTTATCTCGATAAAAAAATAAAGGAAGATTACGATAACCTGATTAAATATAAAGCCAAATTAAGCGACAATCATCTAAGCAGTATTCAAATTCAATATTTATATATGCGGAGTTTTTTCTCCGAATATAAAGTTGCTGCAGCATCTCAAATAGCTTTTAATTATTACAACGGTCAGGCCAAAAAATATTGGCTCAGTAATAGCAAGTATATGCAGGCTATGATTGCCCTTGCATTGCACCGCAACAATGATATGGCAACTCCTAAAGCAATTATAAAATCGTTAAAAGAAAATGCCATCAACAAAGAAGAAATGGGTATGTACTGGAAAGAGTGGACAACTGGCGGATACTACTGGTACCAAGCTCCTATTGAGTCTCAGGCCATGATGATTGAAGCATTTACGGATATTGACAAGAACAATAAAACCGTTGATGATCTTAAAACCTGGTTACTAAAACAAAAGCAAACCCAAAACTGGAAAACAACTAAAGCCACGGCAGAAGCATGTTACGCTCTACTACTCGGCGGCAATGATTGGCTAAGTGAAGAAAAAGAAGTAACTATTAATTTGGGCAGCACAGTTGTAAAAAGCACTGACAATAAAACCGAGGCCGGAACAGGTTATTTCAAAAAAAGAATTGAAGGAGATAAAGTAAAAGCCGACATGGGTAATATTGCTGTAAGCATTTCCAAATCTTCAAATCAACAAATCAGCACATCATCAAGTTGGGGCTCCGTTTACTGGCAATACTTCGAAGACCTTGATAAAATTACCCCTGCCGAAACGCCGCTGAAACTTGTTAAAAAATTATTCATCGAAAAGAATTCAGACAAAGGCCCCGTGCTTGTGGCATTGGAAGATGGTGCCCAATTAAAAGTTGGCGATAAAGTAAAAGTTCGTATCGAACTTAAGGTTGATCGTGACATGGAATACGTA
>JBBKXU010000391.1:0-16292 GCA_037969645.1 Ferruginibacter sp.
GTTAATGAAGATGCCTGCTGGCGCCAGATAAAGATGACCTGCGATACAGAGAACAAATCTTTAGAAGAAGCTTTTACTTTTTTCTGCATGGAGATTCAGCCAAAAATTCAACCCTTTGCAGATGCTTTAAATAAGAAACTGGTAAATCATCCGCTTGCAAAAGTACTGGACGAAGCAAAATATTTTACCTACCTGCGCAGCATGCGTAAAAGCATTGAATTGTTCAGGGAAGAAAATATTCCGCTACAGGCCGAACTTGCGGTAACGCAGCAGCAGTATGGCGTTATATCGGGTAAGATGACGGTTACCGTTAATGATGAAGAATACACTTTACAACAGGCGGCTAAATTTTTAGAAAGCAAAGACAGGGCTCTACGGGAAGAGGTGTACAGAAAAATAAATGAAAGGAGATTGGTTGATACTGATGCGTTAGACAGCTTATATGACAAGCTGATTGAAAAAAGAAATCAAGAAGCTGTGAATGCCGGTTTTACCAATTACCGTGATTATCGCTTTAAAGAACTTGGCCGCTTTGACTATACCAAGGAAGATTGTTTTCAGTTTCATGAAGCAGTAAAGCAACATGTGTTGCCGTTGGTAAATATCATCTACCAAAATAAAAAAGAAAACCTTGGGCTGGATACTTTACGCCCTTGGGATACTGAAGCTGAGCCAGAAGGTATAAAGCCACTGCGCCCTTTTAAAACAAGTGAAGAGCTGATTGAAAAATCAATTGCTTGTTTCACCAAGCTCCGTCCTTTTTTTGGCGAATGCCTTAAGAAAATGCAGGAGCTTAAACATCTCGACCTCGAAAGCCGCAAGGGCAAAGCTCCCGGCGGATATAATTGTCCGCTGGCAGAAAGTGGTGCCCCATTTATTTTTATGAATGCTGCCGGGCAAATGCAGGATGTTACTACCATGCTGCATGAAGGTGGCCATGCCGTTCATTCTTTTTTGGCGCATCCTTTAGAGCTTAGCGGCTTTAAAGAATACCCCATGGAGATTGCCGAAGTGGCGAGTATGGCTATGGAGCTAATGAGCATGGACGAATGGGAAACCTTCTTTACAGATAAAGAAGATTTGCAAAGAGCCAAAGAACATCAGTTAGAAAGAGTGATTACTATTTTCCCCTGGATAGCTATTATTGATAAGTTTCAACATTGGATATATGAAAACCCGCAACACACACATGAAGAACGTACTGCAACCTGGAATGAAATTTTAAACGAATTTCAGGATGATGTAATTGATTACAGGGGACTGGAAACCTATCGTAGCAATGGCTGGCAGCGCCAGTTACATTTATTTGAAGTGCCTTTTTATTATATAGAATATGGTATTGCTCAACTGGGCGCTATTGGCATGTGGATGCAGTTTAAAGAAAATAAGCAGCAGGCCATGGACAATTATTGCAAAGCCCTTGCTTTGGGAGGCACTAAAACTTTACCTGAGCTTTTTGAAACCGCTGGTTTGAAATTTGATTTTAGTCCGGATAAGATAAAAGTGCTGATGGAGTTTGTGAAAAATGAAATGAAACGCTGATTATTTAGATTAAAATGATTTCGCAGATTTTTTCTCGTCCTCGTCAGAGACGAGGACGGGTTGGCCTTGAGTCTCCGACTCAATCTAGACGCATTCATCGCAAACACCACTAACCACTACATCCATCTGCTTTTGTTTAAACCCTTTAGGCAGCTTCACTTCCGGCATGCTCACATTATCTAAACAAATAGTTTTATCGCAAACATCGCAGATAAAATGCACATGATTGTCGTGGTGATGGCCGGCTTCGCAATTGTCTTTACACAAAGCATATAAGATAGAATTATCGGTTGTAGGTATATTATGGATAATGCCTTTCTCTACAAAGGTTTGCAGCGTTCTGTAAACGGTAACTCTGTCGAAACTGGCATCGGTGCTTTTTTCGATATCGGCATGTGCCAATGCGCCTGGGCTCGTTAAAAATAAATCGAGTATTTTCTTACGTCCTTCTGTTACGCTGAGTTGGTTTTTTTTAAGTATGTCGAGTAGTGTGTCCATTGGGTTGTAAAGTTAAATGTTATTCGTGAGTGGTGAAACGTGAGTGAACCGCTAGCGAAATGAAACAGGCTTTCTTTGCTCACGACTCCTCACTCCAATCTCCCAATTCCTATTTCCAAACTCCCGACTCACTAATTAGGGTCACTGCTAAAGCCATTCATAAACCGCTTGGTTGTAATTTTCTCTTTCAGCAATCCTTTAATGTCTTTAATCATTTTATCAACTTCATCGTTACTCAGTCCATCATAAACCATACCTCTTACTCTTCCTTGCTTATCAACTAAAGCAAAAAACTGTGTATGAATAAACTGATCTCTTAATAATTGATTGGTATCGGGCTTACCATCGTCAATGCCATAATCCTGTCGGGCCATTTTGTAGAGTTTTGCTTTGTCTCCGGTTACAAAATTCCAGTTGTTGTTACCAACAGCAGGCTGTCTGGCTAATGTGTCGTATTCAATCTCATAAGATCCATCTGGGTTTCTATTTAATTTCCCGTTAATCATTTTAGCTTCATAAGCCTTTAATAACGGAACCGAATCTGTCTCGGGCATACAGGTATGCGAAAGGATCATAAAGTTGGGCTCATCTTTAAAAACGTCATATACCCGGCGCATATTGGCATTCATAACCGGACAAATGCCCTGGCAGGTTGTAAAAAAATATTCGGCCACATACACTTTGCCTTCCACTTCACGTTCGGTAATCCTTTTTCCATCCTGGTTTATAAAAGCAAAATCTTGCACATTATCATTCCTCACCTGTAGATTCGATCTTGAAAAATCATAATCGTCAAACAGAAACACATAAAATCCCGCCAGCAAAAGAGCAAAGAAACCTACATAAATCAAAATCCGCTTATTCATACCGTTCAATTTTTGCAAATTTACAATGCTTTCAATTAGTATCCGGCTTTGCTGAACAATATTTGCAACATTATTGCAAATTTCTTACCTTCGCACTCAATCAGATTATGAATATTAAGTTAAACTGGGATGCGCTTGGAATTGCCACATCGATAGCTTGCGCTATTCATTGTGCTTTATTGCCAGTACTATTGACTACGCTTCCGGTTTTTGGTGTAAACATCATTCATAATTCTTTTTTTGAATGGGGCATGATTGCGTTAGCATTTGTGGTTGGTTCTTACTCGCTGTTTCATGGCTTTATAAAACATCACCGCTCTTTTACACCTGTCATCATTTTTAGTGCCGGTTTTGTATTTTTGGTGTTGAAGCAGTTTTTAATCCAGTACGAAATCCCCTTTTTACTTGTTGCCGTTGCTTTAATCATCAGCGCACATTTTTATAATTACCGGCTTTGCCACCGCAGTAAGTGTTCCTCTCCGCATCATAAGCACTAGTTTATCAGGTTGAATTATTTATATTTATTGCTCAAATTGAATAATATGAGAAAATTCCTTTGCCTTTTAATAATCGGTATAGTATTTATTAACGCCGCTTCGGCACAAAGTAAAGACGAGCAAATCATCCGCACGTTGCTTGAAGAACAACGTCTGTACTGGAATACAGGCGACTTGGAGAAATTTATGGGAACTTACTTGCAAAACGATTCTTTAATGTTTATTGGTAAAAGCGGTGTTACCTATGGCTGGCAAAACACATTGGATAATTACAAAAAAGGCTACCCCGATACTGCTGCTATGGGTAAACTTCAGTTTGACATTCTGGAAGTAAAAAGATTATCGGTGATGTATTTTTTTATAGTTGGTAAATGGCATTTAACCCGCAGCATTGGTGATGTTAGCGGGCATTTTACTTTACTTTTCAAAAAAGTGAAAAGCAAGTGGGTGATTGTGGCAGATCACAGTAGTTGAGTCGAAGTCATTGGGTATTAAAAATAATTTTTGCGCTATAGTTTCCATTTACGTTTTAGGTGGATAATAAGGACGATAAAACTAATTGCCAGGAAAGCATAATAGAGATAATTCGTCCAATCCGGCTGCTCATCAAAAAAAGCAAAGTTTTTATAAATACCGATAAACACATTTACCATCATCCACAGCAATACAATGGCTACTGTATTTAATATCCTCACTAAAAATTCTCTTGTATCGTCCTCCATACTCATAACTACACATTGTACCCATAAAATTAAACTTTACAAAGCATCATTTCAGCAATAATTTTCTAAACGCAGCGCTGTCGCCGTTAAACACATTAAAATCAACAGCTGCATCAATACCGTTAACCCTGCCTTTTTCATTGTGCTGCCACATAATCCACTTACGATCAATCCTCGGTTTGTCTTTTACATAATAATGGGCAACCCACAGCGGATAATTATCAAATGCACCATCCAGAAAATTCTTATAAAAATCAATATTGGTATAGATGATGGGCTTCACTTTATAATGCTTTTCAATCATCAGCAACCAGTCTTTTGCCCTTTGCCGCACATCCGCAACGGATGCACCATTAGCCGTTTCAATATCCAGCACCGGCGGCATATCACCTGCTGAAAGCTTTACTGTTTCAATAAAATTTTCGGCCTGTGCCTTACCGCTTTTACTGCTTATAAAAAAGTGATAGGCGCCACGAGGCATTAATGCCTGTTTTGCATTAAACCAGTTTTTTCTAAATCCGTTATCAACCCGGCCTAATCCTTCTGTTGCTTTAATAAATGCAAACCCAATCTTCACATTCTTATCTTCCATTTCCCGTACGGCTTTCCAGTCTATATTGCGCTGGTAGCGACTTACATCAATACCATGAATAGGATAATTAACAGGCAAATCGATACCAAAAGCGGGGTAGCGTACAAATTTAGGCTTGCTTACCTCATCATTAATATAGTAAACTACCGTTGCAACTACCGCAAGCAGCAGAACAGGAATTAAGATGATTTTTATAATACTTTTCTTTCTTTTTTTTGCCAAGAGTTGGGTGCTGCATATTAAAGACGCAGTAATTACAAATTAACTACAAATGGCTTTATGAATCTATAAAGTTTTCACAAATCAACTTACCTAAGCAGTTTTTTTACAAACTTGAAATCGCCGGCATTGATGCGTAAAAAGTAAGCTCCCTTTGGCAGATTTTGAGAAGGCACTTCAACATACTCTGCTCCATTAATCAGGTTAACATTTTTAGCGTAAACCCTTTGCCCAGCAGCGTTGTATAAATTGATATTTGCCGTAGAGGCAACCATTTTGTGCATATAAATATAAAAATGGTCCTGTATAGGGTTGGGAAACACCTGCACAATATTTTGCCCAAAAGCTGGATCGGGTACTTTGGCCGATACATTGTTTTTTGTAACCAGCCAGTACTCGGGATCAATCAGTACCGTATCGGCAATAAAGCCGATGTTTCTGAAAAACTTTTCGCCATTGCTTGTATTATCTACAACAATTGTTTTTTCCTGCGTGGCATTTTTAAATTTCAATGCAACTGGCAGTTCAAAAAAATCAACAGAAGTATGTGATGTGGTTTGATTCATTTTAATATTCACATAGTTGCTGCCAATCTGTGTCCACTCCACATTGTAAGTTGGATAGCCTTGCCCTTTAAACCAGTCTTTAAAAAATTCGGTCAGGTCTTTTCCGCTTACCTGTTCCAGGTGCAATTTCAGGTCATCAGTTTTAGCAAAGCCATACGCCAGCTTGGGGTCTTTCTGGTACCGGCGCAGTGCTTCAAAAAAAGCTGCATCGCCAAGTTTCCAGCGCAGCATGTTTAACAGATAAGAGCCTTTATTATAACTCAATCTTCCTGAAAATATCCTGCCCACACTGGTTGTATCATCAACCCAAACAGAACCGCCTGGTTGAGAAGTTATATTATTAATTACCGATTTTCTGTTGTTAATTGTATTTGCCGGATACTTGTTTTCCATATAAAAAGCAGCCATAAATGTTGCAAAACCTTCATTCAGCCAGATATCTTCCCAACTTGCGCAGGTAATTTTATCGCCAAACCATTGATGCCCCAATTCATGCGCTACCAGACTTTCGTTAACCGAAACCATAAATGATGCCGTCTGGTGCTCCATACCTCCGCCCCAGCTAAACTGTACATGCCCGTATTTTTCTTTTATAAATGGATAGTCGCCAAAATTGTTATGAAACAACTGCATTGCATCAAGCGTATTCTGTGTGCCGTTTTGAAAAGAAACAAGGCTTTCGGGATAACAATATGTTTGCATAGGTACGTTAGTGCTGCCCAATAAAACACTGTTATTAAATACGCTGTAATTGGTAACGGCAAAGCAAACCAGGTAAGATGCAATGGGGTAGCGATGTTTCCAATAAGTAAGTTTTTTAGTGCCTCCTGCTATCAATGTTTCGCTTTGTAACAAACCGTTTGATGCAGCTTTGTATTGCGACGGCGCAGTTATCAATATATCTATCGAATCGGCCTTATCATCAAGCCCGTTCTTACAAGGCCACCAATCCCTGCTGCCATAGGGTTCGCTAAGTGTCCACATTACCGGCGTTCCTGCATGTGTGGTGGTTTCAAAAGAGCCAAAACCATTATTAGGAGGCACGCCTTTATAGAAAATGGAAATAGAATCCAACACTCCTGCATTAATGGCTACGGGAAAGTTAACGGTAACTGTATTGTTACTATGTTGTTTGGTAAGTATAACATTACGCTGCTTAACGCTATCAACTCCAAAAGCATTCATTAAATCTATTTGAATATTATTGGTGGCCGATGTTATAGTAAAATAAACGGTCACTTTTCCGGTAATGAATCTTACTGCCGGGTTAACCTCCCATTCGCCACGGTAATACTTAACATCGTAATTGTTACTGGCCGATGTGTTGCCAGTAATATTATTATTCTCTGTTATGATTCTTTGGTAGGCCCGTTGTTCCAGCTGGGCAATATCAACCTCGTCTTTACTTTGCCCGCCAGGCATTTGGGCAGAAAGTTGTACGCTGCACACCATCAATAAAATTATTATATACCGCATAGTTTATGATTTTACCGTATTAAAAATTACCCGCACTCTTCAAAATTCTTAAAGTTTTGTGAAAGGCAATAATATATAAATGAAACCGTTTTACTTTTGCCCGTATTTAATTCTGTACCCCCATTTGAAAACTATAATTAAGCATGAGCAATCAAAAATTATGGTATCACAAGGTATCCAAATCAGTTTGGATACTTTTTTTTTCTTTACTGCTTGGTAGTGTTACCAAGGCAAATCCCTATGCCGATACTACTAAAAAACCGCTTTTAGCTTCGGTTACCAAAAATGACAATGCAGGTTTTATAACCCTTGA
The DNA here is from genome assembly GCA_037969645.1 of Ferruginibacter sp. Lineage (GTDB taxonomy): Bacteria > Bacteroidota > Bacteroidia > Chitinophagales > Chitinophagaceae > Ferruginibacter. The sequence continues at coordinate 7,292 of JBBKXU010000391.1, forward strand.
ACCTAATGTTGTTTTTCCTGATGTATTGACAGGTAACGAAGAAGATGCGCTGCTTTATGTAGAAAAGTTCGCAGTTAACCGGAGAGCTTATATCATCCGTACTCATGATCGCAGCAAGAAATATTTTCCTAAAGTAACCGCTATCTTAACTAAATACAACTTGCCACATGAGCTAAAAGTTTTACTGGCGCTGGAAAGTGCCTTCAATGGCAATGCCGTATCAAAAGCAGGAGCCGTTGGTTATTGGCAAATTATGGACGAAGTGGCTAAGGAATATGGTTTAAAGTATGTTGCCCAACAAAAAGCTTTAGATAAAAAGAAAGAAACAAAAAAAGCGACTCCTGTTGTTCAGACTACAGCTAAAAAGGTTACAACTAAAACGGCAACTGCTGTAGATGATCGCAAAAATTTTAATAAATCAACTTATGCTGCTGCCCGTTATTTAAAAGACCGCAGTAAAAATTTAAAAAATGATTTATTGCTGATGGTTGCCAGCTACAATTGCGGTGTAGGCAATGTTTGGGAAGCCATGAAGAAGACCGGTAAAACCGATCCCGATTTTTGGGACATTAAAGCTTACCTGCCTGCAGAAACACAGGCATATGTAATGAACTTTATTACACTGAATGTAATTTTTCACAATTACGAAAAGTTTGAAAACAATACGCTGTTGTTCAGCCCAACAAAAATAAAGATTGCGAATACTGATGGCAACAACGAAGGGCAGTCTGCATCCTCTCCTTTAAATAACTAAACGACAAGTTCCAATAAAAAAGAACCAGTACATTTGTGCTGGTTTTTTAATTTTATACAATGAAGAAGAAACTCATCATAGCCGGGGCTGTATTTTGTACGGTAATTACTGCCGCATTGTTAGTTGCCCGTTTTACAGGCATGTTGCTGGTTTTTTCTATTCCAACTCCCTCTAGCTTACCAACATTAAAACCTGGCGATTATATTTATGCATCCAATCTTACAAATCCACAACCTTATCATTTTATAATATTTACCAGTGAAAACGCAGATTCAATCAATATGGTTAACATGCCCGAATACAGTGCTAATAGTCGCTATGTGCACCGGCTTTGCGGCATGCCCGGCGATATTATTGAAATGAAAAAAGGCGTCTTCTATGTGAACAATAAAAATTTTGATGAAAAGCTGAACCTGAATATAGAATACAGAATTTCCATGGCCGAATTTTTATTAATTGAAGATGCCGATCTTGATGAAGCCGCGAAATGGGGAGCGATGCGTCAAATATCACAGGACTCAGCGTCAGTTACTATTGACAGCGTTTTGCTGAGGAAATACGCATCTAAAATTAAACCAACGCTTTATCTGACCCACGACAACCAATTTGGTTCGTTTAAATGGATGAACGCAGCAGAAAGCTGGACCGTAGATAATTTTGGCCCCATAAAAATACCAGCCGATAGCTATTTTGTTATGGGCGATAACAGACACAGTGCCCTTGATTCACGCTATATTGGCTTTGTAAAGAAAGAAAACATAAAAGCTGTAGTCCTCAACAAATAAAGTCAATCAGCTTACCTTTGCTCATGCCCCGCTTTAATTGGAACGATAGCAAAAATTTATTTAGCAAACTTACTTTCAGGCGGTTTATAAACGGCAGCAAAGTACTCAGCAGCTTTTATATAAGCCGCATACTAGGCAGGCCCGTACAATGGGGTTACCCGGTTTCCATTTCTTTTGAACCTACCACCAGCTGCAATTTGCGCTGCCCCGAATGCCCGAGCGGTTTGCGGCAATTTTCCAGACCAACGGGTATGTTGCAAAACGATTTATTTACAAAAACCATTGATGATATTCATAAAGAACTGCTCTACCTCATCTTTTATTTTCAGGGAGAGCCTTACCTGAATCCCGATTTTCTGGAGATGGTAAAATACGCTAGTGTCAAAAAAATATACACCGCCACATCTACCAATGCACATTATTTAAACGATGATATGGCAAAGAAGACCGTAGAGAGCGGGCTTGACCGTTTGATTATTTCTATAGATGGCACCACGCAAGATGTATATCAACAATACCGTGTAGGTGGTAATCTGGATAAAGTACTGGAAGGCGCAAAAAATATTATGAAGTGGAAAAAAGAACTGAAGAGTAAAACTCCATTTGTCTTTTTTCAGTTTTTGGTAGTTAAGCCAAACGAGCACCAGATAGAAGATATTAAACGGCTTGCCAAAGAAGTGGGTGTTGATGAAGTGCGTTTTAAAACTGCACAGGTATACGAATATGAAACCGATCCCAACAACCTGATACCCACCATTGATAAATTCAGCCGCTACAAAAAAAATGCGGATGGCAGCTACACAGCAAAAAACAAACTAGCCAACCGCTGCTGGAAATTACAGCACGCCAATGTAATTACCTGGGATGGGTTAGTGGTGCCCTGTTGTTTTGATAAAGATGCCACCCATCAACTGGGTAATTTAAAAACCCAGAGCTTTAAAGAGATATGGCATAATGATAATTACAAACAGTTTCGTGCCGAACTGATGAAGAGCCGCAAGAATATTGATATCTGCGCCAACTGCAGCGAAGGTGTTTCTGTTTGGAAAGACTGATTTTAACAAACAGCAAATAAAGTATTTTACCTAGCTCATCAAAAGAGTGTCAGCCTGAGCTTGTCGAAGGCGGTTAATTCCAATGTCCCGGGTTCGACAAGCTCACCCTGACAGTCTTTCAATTATTAAACTACTTTTCATTTTCTCAACAACATAATTTTAACCCTTTATTTATTGTTGATTAACTAATTTTATCCCATGGCTGATATTTTCAATAACCGCTTAAGGCAACTGATATTACTGTTGGTAATTGTATTACTAGCTTTATTACTTATAAATCAGTTATTTATTTTCTTACCGGGTTTTCTGGGTGCCATTACTTTGTATATACTATTAAGAGAAACCTATTTTTATTTAACCATTATAAAGCGATGGCATAAAGCGCTCACGGCATTGCTTTTTATTACCGGCAGTTTAATTGTAATTGCAATACCCGTTTTCTTTTCTATTCAGCTTTTATCAACAAAACTGTCCGAACTTCTACATAATCAGGCTGAGCTAATTGCCGATGCAAGAATTGTTGGCGATAAACTTTATGCGTTAACGGGTTTTCAGTTATTGTCGGACGAAAATTTAAATAATTTTCAAAAACAGGCCGCAACAATAATTCCGTCAATAATCAACAGCTCAGCTGCCATGCTCAGCAATTTTGCCATCATGTTTTTTCTGTTATATTTTTTATTGATCAGCGGTCGTAAGACAGAAAAATTTCTGGATGGATTTATCCCTTTAAAAGAAGAGAATATTGACATGCTGGGTTTGGAAACCAAAATGATGATCCGTGCAAATGCTATTGGGATACCGGTTCTGGCCATTATACAGGGTATTGTAGCCACCATCGGTTACAAAATATTTGGGGTAGAAGACTATGGCCTTTGGGGGTTTTTAACAGGCGTTTTTTCGATGGTGCCTATTGTGGGAACGGCTGTAATTTGGGTGCCATTAACTGCCTATCTTTTTGCAGTAGATAAAAACGGACAGGCTTTTGGCTTACTGGCCTATGCATTAATTCTCATCACCAATATAGATTATGCAGTGCGGCTAACCCTGCTTAAAAAATTTATGGATATACACCCGCTTATCACCGTTTTTGGTGTGATAATCGGCATCGGGCTGTTTGGTTTTTGGGGTGTTATCTTTGGCCCATTGCTGATCAGTTATTTTATAGTCTTAGTAAAGATTTATATGAACGAATTCGGCAAACCACGGGGTTACAGGCGACGGTCATTAACATCGTCTGATCATTAATTCAACTAAGAGAAATGAGTTTAGAAAAAGATATAAATCAGCGTGCATTTCGGAACGAACATCAAAAAGGCATCATCAATCTTATTTATACCTATAACTGGATGAATGAAAAGATGAAAAAGGTTTTTGATAAGGAAGGTGTAACCGGGCAGCAATATAATATACTCCGCATTTTAAGAGGCGCAGGCAAACCCATTTCCACTTTGCAGATTCGGGAGCGTATGCTGGATAAAATGAGTGACACCAGTCGCATTGTTGATCGGCTTGTTTTAAAAGGACTGGCAAAAAAAACGATTTGTAAAGATGATAAACGTTTGGTAGATGTGAGTATCAGCACCAAAGGAAACAGCCTGCTTGAAAAAATTGACCAGTATAATAAAGAAATGGACGCCATATTCGGCAACCTTTCCGATGCTGACGCTAAAATCTTAAATAAACTATTAGACAAGATTCGTGAATCCAATTAATCCAAAAATCTACATGAAGTTTTTATTTTCTTCCTTATTGCTTATTGCCTATTGCCTATTGCCTGTTTCCTCATCCGCTCAGGCAAAGCCCGAATTCCGTGGTGTATGGGTAGCCACTGTTGATAATATCGACTGGCCAAGCCGTGGTAATTACAATTCCGATTTACAAAAACTGGAGTTTATTAAATTACTTGATATGCACAAGCGTAATGGCATCAATGCCTTGATTGTGCAGGTGCGTCCGGTAACCGATGCGTTTTATGCTTCACCATTTGAACCCTGGAGTGAATTTCTTACCGGTAAGCAAGGACAGGCTCCTGTGCCTTATTATGACCCATTGGAGTTTATGGTAGCCGAATCCCATAAGCGTGGTATGGAGTTTCATGCCTGGATGAATCCATACAGGGCGGTATTCAATATTGGCCGATCTTCCATTGCCCCAAACCACATCACCAGAATTCATCCTGAATGGTTTTTAACTTACGGCGATAAAAGATATTTTGACCCTGGCAATAAAGAAGCACAGGAATATTTAACCAAAGTTGTAAAAGATGTGGTACAGCGCTACGATATTGATGCTATCCATTTCGACGACTATTTTTATCCGTATAAGTTACCCGGCAAAGAATTTCCAGACTATGCTACTTATAACAAATACGGTAATGGTATGAAGAAAGATGATTGGCGCAGGGCAAATACCGATTCCATCATCAGTAAACTGGCCGCTGTTATTAAAAAAGAAAAACCCAAATGTCAGTTTGGAATCAGCCCCTTTGGTGTTTGGCGAAATATAGATAAGGATCCGATTAATGGCAGTAAAACAATTGGTGCACAAAGTAATTACGACGATCTGTATGCTGATATTTTATTGTGGTTACAAAAAGGCTGGATTGATTATGTAGCGCCGCAACTTTATTGGGAATTTGGCCATCGGGTTGCACCTTACGAAATATTACTTGACTGGTGGAGTAAGCATACTTATGGCCGCAATTGCTATATTGGTTTGGGTATTTACCGTGCCAACAGCAATACAGCCTGGCGTGATAATACTCAGTTGCCACGGCAGATTGAAGCCCTGCGAAACACACCCAATATTCAGGGCGTAGTTTTTTACAACAGTTCAACCTTCAATAAAAACCCCAATGGCTGGAGCGATAGTTTACGGCTGAATTATTTTAAGGAGCCAGCCAAAACACCAGAAATGGGTTGGTTGAAATAAGTACAGCCGACGGATTAATTATCTTTTTTAGCAGCTTTTCGCAGGCGAGTCTCTGCCCTGATCCTGTGTGTTGGGCTGCAGGACTCGCCGTTCTACGAAGCCTCCCAATATTGTACCTTAGCAACATGCCTGTAAAAGCACAAATACCATTCGATCATGGACATTTTTTTATAACCTTCACGTGTCATAATTGGCTTAGGTTGATAGATTTTATAAATGGATTCGACCTTATTTACAATTGGTTTGATATACTAAAAGCAAACGGGCATTTCATCACAGGATTTATAATAATGCCAAACCATGTACATGCCACTATCGCATTCAGGAAAACAAATAAAAGCATCAATAAAATTGTTGGAGACGGAAAAAGGTTTATTGGTTACGAAATCGTAAAACGACTGAAAGAAAAAGGACTCAACGACCTTTTACAGATTTTAGAAAATGCTGTAAACAGTAGCGATAAAAAAAGAGGAAAATTACATGAAGTCTGAGAAGATAGTTTTGATTGGAAAGAATGTGTCAGCGATGCCTTTGTCTTACAAAAATTAGACTATATGCATATGAACCCTTGTACGGGAAAATGGATGCTGGCAGAAAACCCATTTGAATACGAACACAGCTCTGCCCGGTTTTATATGAGTGGAGAACAGGGTAAATACCCCGTCACAAATTTTGGAGAGTTAGATGATATCAATTTAAGCATAACGCCCTGATGGACGGCGAGTCCTGAGCCTGCGCTTGTTGCTCGGCCAGAGACTCGCCTAAGAAACTGAAACACCAGAAATGGGTTGGTTGAAATAAGTACAGCCGACGGATTAATTATCTTTTTTAGCAGCTTCCAAAAAGTCTTTAATCCCCTGTACCATCTTCTCCACTGCCCGTTGCTGAAAACCCTCATCCAGTATCAGCATCTCTTCTTCAGGATTACTAAGGAAGAGCATTTCTATTAATGCATTGGGATATTCAATAGGACTATTAAGCATAAAATTAAAACTGCTGTTATTGCCGTATTCTTTTAAACCCAGTTCCAGCATACGTTTGTAAATACTGTTACTTAAATTACGGAAACCAATGTAGCGGTAAAAGGTACTTGTGCCGCCGGCACGGAAGGGATCGCCTGAAGAATTGAGGTGAATGCTTAGCAACAGATCGGGCATACTATCTCGGTAAAATAAAATGCGGCCGTGATTATCAACATATTTTTCGGTGGTGCGGGTCATGATTACTTTAGCGCCTTCCAGCTGCAAAGCTTTTTGCAGTTTAAGCGATACCGCTAGCGCCAGCATTTTTTCCGATGATTCTGTTGGTCCGCCTGCACCGGTATTACTACCACCATGACCTGCATCTACGGCAATGGTTAAATTACTAAGCGATAAATTTTCGGGCTGGCGCCTTACTTTTATTACAAGGTTGTTGCCTTTGTAATAAATCATATGGCCCCAGTGCTGTGCATGTTTCAGTTCGATGGTAATTCTAAAAACTTCGTCTTCAACCTGTTCGTACAAAACATTTTTTATCTCTTTTGCTGTTTGCAGTTGTGTTATCCAGTTGGTATTATTGGTAGCGCCAAAAACATCTACAATAATTTTTGACGGATCAACTTCCTGAAAACTCTGATAAGGTAACCTTGCCGATAAACCCAGCTGCACATAATCAAAAGCACTATCGCCATACACGGTCCATTTATCGGTAAGCGACTCGGGCGTAAAACTTCCTTTAGGTAAAAAATCTACTGCATCATCATCAATATAAGCTGTGCGGTATTTACCCAACCTTATTTTATACAAGCTGCCAACTTTACCAACCACATTAAGTAAAACAGCAGAGTCTAAATAACCAATCTTTGCGCCACCTAATCTATCATCGCCTAATCCAAATAATAAGTGCGCCAACCTGCCCTTAGTAACCGCCACATTGGGCGCCAGCGGACCAAACATACTTACCCAGTAGCGGCTTTGTTTGGTTATACTCTTGCCTGTTTTATCGGTAACCATAAAAGCAAACTTGCACACCAAAAAACAATCTGTTTCCTTAACCACATATTCACCCTGGTACATGCCGGGCATTTTACTGTCGGCCATTTCGTACAGCGGAATATTATCGTTTGCAACAACTGTACAACCTGTTAATGCTTTCACTTTAAATTTTATACGGTCGCCGGGCATTACAAATAAATTACCCTCGGGCAGGGTTTCAATGCTGGCAATATCAAGCGTTTTAACCGGCTCGGGTGCTTTAGGTACTGTATAAGAAAAAGATAATTTTTTGTTTGCCGATTTATCAGGTGCCGTAAAAGCGATGATATTAAAATCGCTGTCGCCGGGTTTTAAATTAAGCTCGTATGCAAATGCGCCTGTCGGATATACTTTTACTTCGTTACCGTTAATGGTGATATTGCAGGTTTTGCAGGTGCTGCCAATAATAAAGTTTCTGGCGCTGCCTGTATTTATCTGTGTTTTGCGTGGCTCTACTAATCTTATAAAAGGCCTGTCGGCTGTTTGCGCCAACAGCGTATTCATCAAAAACAAACAAGACAGGGTAAGTAAATATTTCATGCCTGAAAGTTAAAGAGAAATTGAGGTTGAGGGAGATAAATTATTGGTAAAAAATCTATAGCGTTTGTCGCCTGACATGGCTGCGCAGCAAACCCCATTGGTTTAAGTATAAAATATTACCTGAGAATAACCGGTATTAATTATCAGCTATTGCCCAACCGTTTCAGAAACAGGTGATATAGTATTGGCAAGTGCTTCTATAAGTATATTAACACCTTTTGGTACTGGCACCTGACCCAGCGTTAATTCCATTTTACCATTGTTATCTACAGTACCGCTTTTTACCGCCAAAAAACTGAGTGGTGCCATGGTAAGTTGCGGCACTTTAAACTTCGTTATTATTGTTGTGCTTGAAGGCATTACCGGTGGTGTAACATTTGGATCACCCAGAGCAACAACCTGCTGTTCCATTTCCATTGCTACCATTACCGGCCTGTAATAATACCCACCCCCAGGCTTTTGCTCCGTAGTAAAATAGGTGTTAATCAATGAATTTACCTGGCTGTAAATTAGCTCTTCATTCTGTGCCAATGCATTTTTTGCCAAAGCGTCAAAATCTGTTGTTTCTGGATTGTTATTTTCTGTTGCTGGGTTTTGATTTGTTGCAGTCATTGGTTATTGTTTTAAGGTGAAAAACAAAGCAGTCTCTTGCTGACTTTTCATTTGAATTTACGAAAAATTTTCTGACTGAAATACCCTGTTACAAATGTGGCCGCCAGATGATTTTAATTTGAGTACCTCATTTTGGTTGACGGTAAGCTTGCTTACTCGCTTTAGAATCTAAAACAAAAACGCCCCACAGCATGCTGCAGGGCGAATAAGTTAAACTTAAATTATTTTTTAGCCTGATAACGCTGATCCTTATCATCCAGCACTGCTATTTTTCCATTTTCCATTTTAAAATCATCAACAACAGCT
>JBBKXU010000392.1:0-13097 GCA_037969645.1 Ferruginibacter sp.
AGGTATGCTACATTAAGAATAAAAAGCCTTACTTCATGAATGAATGGTTGAGACAGCGTGAACTTTTTATTGTTTAATATTTTTATGATCAGGTAAAACATAATTGCCTTTAATACAGATGCAATGCTAATCAGCAATGTTTCTACAAAAAAATGCCCGGTGTCGTATTTATAAAGGGCCGACAGATCATTACCTACCCAAAATGTTGCAGCATTAATTGGGTTTATCACCAAGGTATAAAAGGCACTAAAGATTGAGCCACCAGCTTCAATACATACGCCTATAAATATTATCCATGCTACTACATGTAATATTTTCAAAATGAGCTTTGTATTTGATTTCATTGTTATTTATTTGTTTAGAATGCAAATATGGGTAAATAATTATTGATAAACAATAAAAATATCCTCTTTATTAATAAAAAGATATCCACATTGAAAAGCTAACCACTGAATTTTACAGTGTAGAGTATAGAATATACGCGTTGTTTGCAAATACTATTTGAAATTGATGAATAGCCTGTTAAATAAAAAAATACCTTAAAAAACAGGAAAGTTAAAGGCTTAACTTTGCGACCAATTATTATGAAGACAAAAACAATAAAAAAGGATAAGGTAAACATCATTACCCTGGGCTGCAGTAAGAACATGGTGGATAGTGAAGTATTGAGCGGACAGCTTATTGCCAATGAAATTGATGTAGTGCATGAGAATGCTAAAAAGGACCATAATATCGTAGTAGTAAATACCTGCGGTTTTATTGAAAAAGCGAAGGAAGAAAGTATTAATACTATTTTGCAGCAGGTAGAATTAAAACGACGGGGCAAATTAGATAAGGTATATGTTACCGGTTGCCTGAGTGAGCGTTACAAAAATAATTTAGAAGAAGAGATACCAGAAGTGGATGCTTATTTCGGCACGATGGAATTGCCGAACATTCTTAAAACTTTTGAGGCAGATTATAAAACTGATTTAATGGGTGAGCGGTTGTTGTACACACCGCAACATTATGCATACATGAAGATTAGTGAGGGCTGTAATCGTACCTGTGCGTTTTGCGCCATTCCTTTAATGCGTGGTCAACATGTTAGCCGGCCTATTGAATCGCTGGTTGATGAAGCAAAGCGTTTGGTTGACCGCGGTGTTAAGGAAGTGATGTTGATTGCGCAGGAACTGACTTATTATGGATTAGATATTTATAAAAAAAGAGAGCTTCCAAAATTGTTACATGCGCTTGCCGACGTGAAAGGATTAGAATGGATACGTTTACATTATGCATACCCATCTAAATTTCCGATTGAAATTATTGACGCTATAAAAGAGCGTGATAATATCTGCAATTACCTCGATATGCCCTTGCAGCACGCCGCCAACAACATGTTGAAATTGATGAAGCGTCAGATTACGAGAGAAGAAATGGAAGATCTGATAGGAGAAATAAGGAACCGCATGCCAAACATATGTTTGCGTACAACGCTTATTGCTGGCTTCCCCGGCGAAACCAGAGATGACGTAGAAGAATTAAAAATGTTCTTACAACAAATGCGGTTCGATAGGGTAGGCATTTTCACTTACAGCCACGAGGAAGGTACAAGCGCACACGACCTTGTTGATAATATTCCAGCGGAAGAAAAAGAAGAACGAGCACAGGAAATTATGGAAGTGCAGCAGGAGATCAGTCTGGAAAAAAATCAGGAGAAAGTAGGTAAGACTTTTAAAGTGTTGATTGATAAAAAAGAAGCCGGACGTTACCTTGGCCGTACTGAGTTTGATAGTGTGGAAGTGGACAATGAAGTGATCATTCAATCTAAAAAGAAATTAACCATAGGTGATTTTGTAAATGTAAAAATTACAAAAGCATATGATTATGATATTGAAGGAGAAGTTGTTTAATAAAAATGCCCCTTTATAAATGGGGCATTTTTATTAAACGAATAGTATTTTATTGTGGATATTTTACAACCAGATTATTTACCGCAGGAATTGTTCTCAAGTATCTATAAATGGCTTTAATATCAAAATCATCCATATGGGCATAACCGGTCCAGGGCATAATACTGTTATTTTTCCCGGGGTTGTCTTTAACAACAGCAGGATCTCGATAGAGCTTGAATTTTTCCAGGAATATCTCCTCGGTCCATTTTCCAATGCCTGTTGCAGTGTCGGGTGTAATATTTGCGGCTCTTACTTTAAATGTGGGCATATTAAATAAAAAACCTCCCGCCATATATTTGTTCATAACAAATTGCCCTTTGTCCATAGGTGTATGGCAGTCCATACATACAGCACTGTTGGTTAAATACTCGCCATATTTCACCATATCCGACACATCTGGTTTAATGTTTTGTTCGGGAGATGTGCTGGGCAACGGCGGATAGGCCATGGAAAGCGGAATAAATAATTTTCGATCGGGAACCTTATTGTTGTTGGGTTTAAGGGTGCGGATATATGCAATGATGCTGCTGATGTCGTCTTTGCTTAAGCTGTTATAGTGAGGGTATGGCATCATCGGGAAAAGCGTATCACCATTTTTACTGATGCCCTTTGTGATAGCTCTTTCTATTTCTGCATCAGTCCACTTGCCAATACCATTAACAGTATCCCCGGTTATATTGCGGGCATAAACAACGCCTGGTACTTCTTCCTTTTCATCAAATACTTCTCCTCCCATTCCCTCGGTTCCCTCCATTACTGGCCCCGAAAAATGGTTGTAATCACGCTGGCTGTGGCAATCCAAACACATTGTAACATTGTTGGCGAGGTATTTACCCCGTTCAATTATTAATTTGGCTGAATCCACGTTGGCAGTATCGGCCGTGCTGTTACTTTCGTTATTATTGCAGGAAATAAAAACCGAAACTGCAATAAAAAAAATCAACAAAGCTGCTGTAAAGATGAAATGTTTCTTTTTCATGATTATTATTTTGGTGAGTAGTTGCTGTTTGTAATGTAAAAAATGTAATTTTTTTTGAGAAATGCAAATGTTAGACGAAAAAGTATTGCAAATACTATCAACATAACTGTCATATTTTATTTTTCAGGATTAATGTAAGTTTGTTACTTAAATTTGGTATCAGGAAATCATCAACATGGATTGTACTTCAACAAAAGTTAGTTATTGGGATACAGGTTATTTTTCAAGAATCATCTTGGATTATCTTGATGAAAAGGAGCAATTACAGCCATTCTATAAGCACCCTGTTACAACTGAAGGGATAAAAGCGGCTATTGAAGAGAGAAAATTATACCCGACCGACAGAAAATTACTGGTTGACATATTGAAGAAACATTACGCTGACAAAAAACCGACTGCCCAACAACAATTAAACATAAAACAATTAAGCAATTCAAACTGCTTTACCATTACAACAGCTCATCAACCCAATATTTTTACCGGTCATTTGTATTTTATATACAAGATTATGCATGCCATAAAACTTTGTGCAAAGCTTAAAACCGAAATGCCCGAAAATGATTTTGTGCCGGTTTTTTATATGGGCAGCGAAGATGCGGATCTGGAAGAACTGGGGCATGTGTTCATCAACGGCAATAAACATAAATGGGAGACGAACCAGACCGGAGCGGTTGGCAGGATGAAGATTGATAAGGTACTGTTAAAAATACTTGACGATATTGAGGGAGAGATAAGTATTCATCCGCATGGTAAAGAAATTATAGTGCTGATGAAAGCCTGTTATACTGTAGGTGTTACCATTGAATTGGCAACTTTTAAATTAATAAATGCGTTGTTTGGAGAATATGGGTTGATTGTTTTGTTACCCGATGATGCAGATTATAAAAGAGCTTTTATTCCCGTCGTAGAAAGAGAATTGAAAGAACTGTTTTCAAACAACATAGTAGAAGATACTGTAGCGAAACTACCCAAGGAATATAAAGTGCAGGCTGGCGGCCGGGAGTTGAACATGTTCTATCTTAAAGATGATATAAGAGAAAGAATTGAAAAAAGAAATGGACAATATTTAATTCTGAATACTGAACTTGTTTTTTCAGAAGATGAGATAGTTCAGGAATTAAATGTTCATCCCGAACGTTTCAGCCCTAATGTAATTCTCCGTCCGGTTTTTCAAGAAATGATATTACCCAATATTGCTTTTATTGGAGGTGGAGGAGAACTGGCTTATTGGCTGGAGTTAAAAAATGTATTCACAGCAGTTGATGTACCATTTCCTATTTTGATATTACGTAATTCATTCTTATTGGTCGATAAAAATCACCTCGAAGAAGCAGAGAAACTTGGTTTTGCTATCAAAGATTTGTTTCAGTCAGATGAGGATTTGTTGAATATTTTGGTGAAAAGAGATAGCGAAGTTCAATTAAGTCTGGGTAAGGAAAGAGAAGCAATTCAGCATTTTTATTCGGAGTTAAAGCACACTGCAAGTGCCGTAGACACGACACTGCAGCCACATACAGAAGCGCTGGAAAAACTTGCCTTGAGAAAGATTGATGCCCTTGAAAAGAAAATGCTCCGTGCAGAGAAGAGAAAATTTGAAGCACAGCAGCGGCAGTTACAAAAACTGAGATCGCAATTATTCCCACATAATAATCTGCAGGAACGTATAGAAAACTTTATGCCCTTTTATGCAAAATGGGGTAGAGAGTTTATCAAAGAGGTTTATCAAAGCTCTTTTGGGCTTGAACAGGAGTTTGTGATTATGCTAACTGAATAAAAAAAGTAAACTGGTTTTGTTTTTTATCCAATAGTTTTTATTATTGGTTAACTTTAAGGTTACCAAAACCAACAGCACCAATGTATCATAAAACCAAAAAGAAGATTCATATACTTCTTCATCCCGAATTAGGCGCTACTAAATGGGACAAGATATTAAATGGTTTTATTATCACCCTTATCATATTGAATGTTGCGGCAGTGATGCTGGAAACGGTTCCTTCTATTCATGAACCATATGCAGAATTTTTCAAAATATTTGACCTGGTTTCTGTGATTATTTTTACCATTGAATATGTCTTTCGTGTCTGGAGCAGCAATCATGATCCCCGGTATGCACACAGCTTTCATGGCAGGTTAAGGTATATGCTTTCTTTTGAAGCCATCATCGACCTCATTGCATTTTTGCCTTTCTATATTCATGTTATTGTTGGCCTCGATCTCAGGGTGCTTCGTATCCTGCGCCTGATGCGGTTCTTAAGATTGTTTCGTCTTACGGCATATATGAAATCGGCCAGGCTGGTAAGGAATGTTTTTAAAAGCAAGGCAAGCGACCTTAAGCTCAGTCTTGTACTCATCATGTTTCTGATCATAATCGCTTCCTGTCTTGTGTATTTTACCGAGCACCTTGTTCAACCCGAAATTTTTTCAAGTATTCCTGCTACCATTTGGTGGGCCATTATAACAGTAACATCAGTTGGTTATGGCGATATGGTACCTATTACAGTAATGGGTAAATTATTTACAGGTGTAATTTCTCTATTGGGGCTAGCTGTTTTTGCATTACCTGCTGGTATAATAACTGCGGGGTTTTTAGAAGAAACCAGGAAAGCAAAAAAAGAGGAAATAAATACCTGCCCGCATTGTGGAAAACCTCTGGAAGAGGGAGATCATTCGGGGGAGTAAAAATTTTCGTAAATTTAATTATGAAAATCATCTTACTATCTATAATTCTTTTAGCTGTTGCCATTGCAGGCATTGCAATAAAAATATTGGTAAAGAAAGATGGCAAATTTGCCGGCACTTGCAGCAGTAATAATCCTTTAATTCAAAACGAGGGAGGAAGTTGTGGCATTTGCGGGGCAAAGCCCGATGAGAAATGTAAATCCTAGTTCAATTCTTCAATCCATTTCTTCAAGGCCTCCGACGCATAAGTTTTCCAGTTTCCATTCTCATCATAAATAAAATACACTTCCAGGTTCAGGTCTTTATTATCAATTAAAAACTGTTTCGATCTTTCCAATCCCATTATCATAAAAGCTGTGGCATAAGCGTCTGCAGTAATGCCGTCATTGGAAATTACCGTAGTACTTAATAAATTTTGTTTGGCAGGGTAACCTGTACGAGGATCAATGATATGGGAAAATTTTTGTCCGCCTTCTTCATAAAATTTTCGGTAATTGCCCGAAGTGGCCAGGGCCTTGTTATTTAAACTGATGATGGCTTCCAGCTTTCTTTCAGATGATTCTTTTGCTATTGGTTGATCAATACCAACTTTCCAGTCTTCATCATGCTTTTTACCCTTCGCTTTTAATTCTCCACCAAGCTCAACTAAATAATTATCTACGCCTTTTCTTTCAAGAAAGTTTGCTAATACATCCACAGAATAGCCTTGGGCAATGGCATTAAAATCGAGTACTATTTCAGGCTTTGCTTTGATGATTTTATTTCCTTCAAGCTTTAGCATTTTATAACCAACAAAATGAAGCAGACTGTCAATCATACTACTGTCAACCGATGCTTTTTTTGTAAAACCAAAACCCCAGGCATTCACCAGCGGGCCAATGGTTACATCAAACAATCCACCTGTTTTTTCTGAGACTTCCATTGATTTGTTGAACACATCAATAAAATATCGGTCAACCAAAACAGTGCTGTCATTTTTATTTATCATGGAGATAAGAGAAACAGGTAGATAAGTTGACATAGAACTGTCAATTGCTTTTAATATCGAGTCAATGGCATCTTTGTAATCAATATTATCATTGCTCAAGTAGGAGATATGATAGGTAGTTCCTTGAGCATTTCCTTCAATCTTAATTAAATCGTATTTATTGGAGTTGCAGCCGGTACAAATCATCAGGAAAAATAAAGAAGAGAATACGAATTTCATCATAACATTTATTTATCCTCCAAAATCATCAAAGGCTATATTATCGGGTGGTACACCCAAGTCATCCAGCATTCTGAATACAGCGGCATTCATCATTGGCGGGCCACAGAGATAGTACTCAACATCTTCTGGCGCCGTATGGGCTTTGAGATAATTATCATACAAAACCTGGTGTATAAAGCCAGTGTAACCCGTCCAATTATCTTCAGGCAGCGGCTCAGATAAAGCAATATTGTATGTAAAATTCGGGAAGTCTTTTTCTATATCTCTGAAATGATCTGTGTAAAAAACTTCTCTTGATGAACGGCCACCATACCAGAAAGAAACTTTTCTTTCCTTTTCTTTTTCGGTGTGAAAGAGATGAAATAAATGAGAACGCAACGGCGCCATGCCTGCACCACCGCCTATATAAATCATTTCTTTTTTGGTGGGCTTGATATGGAAATCGCCAAATGGCCCTGCCACATCTACTTTATCGCCGGGCTTTAATGAAAATACATACGACGAACAAATTCCCGGATTCACTTTCATAAATCCTCCTGCTTTCCGGTCGAAGGGAGGCGTGGCGAGCCTGATGTTGAGCATGATAATATTTCCTTCGGCGGGATGATTAGCCATGGAGTATGCCCGGAAAATAGGTTCAGGGTTTTTCATTTTCAAATCCCAGATATTGAACTTGTCATAATCTTCAATAAACTTAGTATCAATTTTAAACAGGTCGTTTTTAAAATCAACTTCACAAACCGGCACATCTAACTGAATATAACAACCTGATTGAAAATCGAGGAACTCGCCTTCAGGTAATTTAACAACCAGTTCTTTAATGTATGTTGCCACATTATCATTGGATACCACTTTGCATTCCCATTTCTTAATGCCCATAACTTCCTCAGGAATGGCAATCTCCATGTCTTGTTTTACTTTTACCTGGCAGCCCAAGCGCCAGTTCGATTGTTGTTCTTTCCTTGTAAAATAGCCAACTTCGGTAGTTAATATTTCGCCGCCGCCTGATAAAACCTGACATTTACACATAGCACAGGTGCCGCCACCGCCGCAGGCTGAGGGTAAAAATATTTTTTGGTTGGACAGTGTAGTAAGCAGGGTAGAACCAGCTTCTGTTTCCAGCACTTCCTTTCCATTAATAGTAATTTTAACAAGGCCAGAAGGCGTAAGTTTTGATTTTGCCAACAGTATGATATATACCAGCAATAAGTTGAATCCTAAGAAAACAACCACGCTGCTAACAATCGTTGTAATATCAAAAGCTAATAGTATCATCCTGATAATTAAAAATGAACAATTAAATTTTTATACCCATGAAACTCATGAATGCTATGGCCATTAGGCCAGTTAAAATAAATGTGATGCCCAAACCTCTTAACGGCCCCGGCACATTTGAATAGCGAATTTTTTCACGAATAGCCGCAAGTGCAACAATGGCTAAAAACCAGCCAACGCCTGAACCAAGTCCGAAAACGGTAGCTTCACCAAGCGTTGCATATTCTCTTTCCTGCATAAACAATGCGCCTCCAAGTATGGAACAGTTTACTGCAATGAGTGGTAAAAAAATACCCAAACTGGCATACAATGCTGGGGCGTATTTTTCAACAATCATTTCTACCAACTGAACAATAGAAGCGATGGTAGCGATGTACATAATAAAACTGAGGAAGCTAAGATCAACGGTTGCAAAATCATTCGACAACCATGCAAGAGCTCCAGCTTTCAATACATAATTCTCCAACATGTAACATATGGGAACCGAAACAAGCAAAACGAAAATTACGGCCAGACCCAGTCCTATAGCGCTTTTTACGGTTTTTGAAATGGCTAAGTAAGAACACATGCCCAGAAAATAGGCAAAGATCATGTTCTCAATAAAAATTCCTTTAATAAAAATATTTACGTGATCCATAATAGTAATTTTATTTAGGCTCAATTAATTTTCGGTTCCTGCTTCGCTGTATCCATATATAAACGCCTACAATGATTAGCGCCATCGGTGGCATGATGATGAGGCCGTTATTAAAATACCCGGCGGCATAAACAGATTCAGGAATAATTCTGAATCCCATCACTTCGCCCGAGCCAAATATTTCTCGAATGATAGAAACCACAACAAGTATCAATCCGTAGCCGAATCCATTGCCAATGCCATCTAGCAAAGATGGCCACGGTTTATTTGCCATCGCAAAGGCTTCCAGCCGCCCCATAATGATGCAGTTGGTAATGATTAATCCTACAAAAACTGAAAGCTGTTTACTTACATCAAATACAAATGCTTTTAAAAACTGATCAACCAGAATTACCATTGCTGCAACCACAGTCAGTTGCACGATAATTCTGATACGGTTTGGAATAATATTTCTGATAAAAGAAATGATAACATTAGAGAACGCACATACAACCACCACTGCAATGGCCATAACAATGGAGGGCTTCACTTTTACCGTAACGGCAAGTGCTGAACAAATGCCTAATACCTGAACAGTAATAGGGTTATTATCGTTTAACGGATCGTATAAAAGCTTCCTGTTCTTTGATGAAAATAATGACTCTCCGGGAGCTTTTACTTTTACAGGTGCTGTAGTTGTCTCTGTACTCATATGATTAAGTTATAAAACAAAAATTAAAACAATGCCTTAAGGTCTCGTCTTCTTAAAGTAAGGTATATAGTTACTCAATGTTCTTTTAAACATTTCTGTAACACCATCACTGGTTATTGTTGCTCCCGATACTGCGTCCACACCATGTGTATTGTCCGCGGTAGCCCCGCCTTTCACCACGGCCACCGAAACAAAATTGCCTTGCTCATCGAGTATTTTTTTACCAATGAATTGGTTTTGAAATTTTTCAGTATCAATTTCGGCGCCGAGCCCTGGGGTTTCCCCCTTATGCCCGAAGCTTGCTCCGGCAATTGTATTCATATCCTGCTCCAGAGCAATGTATCCCCAAATAGGCCCCCACAGGCCTTTTCCTCGTACCGGGATGATATAAAACGATTTGCCGTCTTTGTTGCAAACAAACAGTGGGAACAATTCTTTATCAGCATTGCCGGTCTTTGCTTTATCCAGTTCTTTTTTCAAATCAATATCAAATGCCGCAGTACCACCTGTCTGTTCTTCGCCTTTATTATTTAATACAATCTGTTTGGTTATATATTGAGTAAATATTTTTTCCGCCGTTTTTGGTTCACTTTCAATACCAACGCTGGTTAAAATATTTTCCATTTTTTCGATCCTGATATTACGTGCCTGATAAGGGCCAAGACTTATAGCTGCTACAGATAACATGATAGCAATAACCACCACCATACCGGAGGAAAAAAGAAATGTGGCTTTATTGCTGTCTTTATGCATTTTGATTTGATTTAGCTCTTTTTAATCTTCGTTTAATATTTGCACCAACTACATAATGATCAATCAATGGCGCCATCACATTCATAAATAAAATGGCCAGCATCATACCCTCGGGGTATGCCGGATTAAATACACGGAAGAGAATAGCAAACAAGCCGATTAAGAAACCATAAATATATTTACCGGTATTTGTTTGTGTGGCACTTACCGGATCGGTAGCCATAAAAATAGCGCCAAATGCAAAGCCGCCGAGTACCAAATGATGCAACGGTGTAATCTGCATCAGCGTATTCACACCAAATAGATTGAAAACAAGTGCCATTAAGTAACCGCCAACAAAAACCGAAAGCATGATGCGCCAGCTTCCTATACCGGTGTATAATAATATGGCCGCACCAATTAAACAGGCAATGGTTGAAGTTTCTCCAACAGAGCCAGGAATGGCGCCTATAAAGGAGTGTAGCGTATCCGGAATTTTATCTGCCAGTCCCGCAGCGGCATCACCCAGTGGCGTTGCGCCGCTATAACCATCAACTATTGATTGGCCTTTATCAAGCTGTGTGTTTATCCATACTTCGTTACCCGACATTTTTGTAGGATAGGCAAAGAACAAAAATGCTCTTGCTGTTAGTGCCGGGTTTAATATATTCATCCCTGTTCCGCCAAAAACTTCTTTACCAATTATTACTGCAAAGATGGTAGAGACTGCCACCATCCAAAGCGGTACATCTACCGGCATAACAAGCGGGATGAGCATACCGGAAACCAGAAAGCCCTCATTAATGGTATGTTTTCTGATGATGGCAAAAATAAATTCTACGGTTAAACCAGCGCCATACGAAACTATTACGAGGGGCAATACTTTGATGGCTCCAAAAATAAAATTATCCATCAGCGAAGCATCCGCTGTACCCAATGCCAGGTGATGTTGGTAACCCACGTTCCACATCCCAAATAAAAGACAGGGCACTAAGGAAATGACCACCAATATCATGGTGCGTTTTAAATCTATGGCATCACGTACATGTGCGCCTTTTTCCGCAGTAGTGTGATCGGGAACAAAGAGAAAGGTTTCAAATGCATCAAAGGCCGGATAAAATTTTTCCAGTTTCCCACCTTTTTCAAAGTTGGGTTTTATTTTATCCAGTAATTTTCTAAGTGGCTTCAACTGCAAGTATTAAGTAAATGATAAAAGTCAGTGATTGCCTTGTTGCAATGATCTATTGATCACTACAATGTATTCCTCAGTATTAATTAATTCTGTTCTATTAAAATAAATATAGCGAATAGTTTTCTTTTTAAAAATCGAACATGGTTCAATTCTAATCAATTGCCCCTAACTGAATTCCTTGTGTACCAGATCCAACCCACGTCGTATAATTTCCTGCGATTTTATTTTTGATGTACATATCACTTCGCAAAGAGCAAAATCTTCTTCTGCTACTTCATATATGCCCAGGTTTTCCATCATATCTATATCTTCAATTAAAATAGATTTTAAAAGTTGCACCGGATAAATATCCATCGGAAAAACTTTTTCATATTCTCCGGTAACAACAAAAGGCCGCTCTTCGCCATGCAGGTTAGTATTGAGGTCGTGTTTTTTATTGGGCCTGAGCCAGGAAAAAAATGCTCGTGACATACTGAATTTATTAAAACCAGGTGCCAACCAACCCATAAATTCAAATTCATGCCCTTCGGGTATAACAGTCAGTTGTGTATCATAAAAACCAAGATAGCCGTATATAGATATATGTTTGCCGGTTAACACGTTGCCGCTGATGATCCGGTGTTCCCCTTCTTTCAAACCGGCATCATTAATTTTATTTTTTACAGAACAGCCAACAATGGTTTTATAATATTTTGGTTCTTTAACTATGGAACCCGTTATAGCAATCACCCTTGCAGCATCAAATTTTCCGGTAGAAAATAATTTCCCTATAATCACAACATCCTGTGGATTAACGTACCAGACAGCTTCACCTTTATTTACCGGGTCAATACGATGTATTTGCGTACCTACATTGCCGGCAGGGTGGGGTCCCGATATTTTGTTTATCTGTACGTCTTTTGCGTTCAGGAAAACAGCCGCATTCGAATCTGCCCGTACATTCAAATGAACTATTCCGTCTGTTAATTTTTTTAGCGCATCCAAACCAGTTTGGAAATCTGCAGAATCAGCCGACATAATAAATTCATTGTCGGGCGCCAGCGGACTGCTGTCGAAAGCAGATATGAAAATTGATTTTGGCTTTTGATCAGGGTTAGCAACAATACCGAATGGCCGCTGACGAATAAATGGCCATGCACCGCTGCTTAGCAACTGCTCAACAATTTCCTCTCTGTTCAGATCGTTTGGATTTGATGCAACAAAGGGTAGATATTTAATTTCCTTATCTGCCAGTATTTTAATTTCCAGTATTCTTCTTTTATCGCCGCGTAAAATTTCAACCACTTCGCCGCTTACCGTGGAACTGAATTTAATGGCTTCATTATTCTTATCGTAGAATAATGCTGTTCCGGCCAGTACTTCATCGCCTTCCTTAACAAGTAATTTTGGGGTAAGCCCGTTAAAGTCGGGCGGCTTTATACCGAATATATCAGCCAGAGGCAGGTTCGACAAAGTCTTTGCGGCTTCGCCTTCCAGTTTGATGTCCAGTCCCCTTTTAATTTTAATATATTCCGACATACAGTAATTTTATTTCATTTGAGATCGATAATAATTTCCTGGTATTTGTACGAAAGGCCTTTGCTTATTCAATCAGTTTCGGTGTACACAGATGAGGCAGTTGCTTAATACAGCAATATAGGGTATTTTAATAATTTTCGAACAGGGTTTTTATCAAATTTTGATTTTCGGTAAAAATGATTATTTTTATTCGCAGATGTTTTTATCTTTTTTTCTAATTTGATAATTACGGAACAACTGATTATTGTAC
>JBBKXU010000393.1:0-20518 GCA_037969645.1 Ferruginibacter sp.
ACCGGCGCAGCTAATTTGCCCCGTAGATGTACATGTGGCAAGGGTTGCGAAAGAATTAGGCATATTGCAAAGAACGCCCTCAGACTGGCAAACAGCATTGGAATTAACAGCCTTTTTGCGTACATTAGATAAGACCGATCCGGTAAAATATGATTTTGCGTTGTTTGGGACGGGAGTGATGGAAAAGAAACGCTGATTAAATGGATTAAATGATTTCGCAGATGGAGAATACAGAATTAATACGATTATTAAATAATGAACTTGCTATTGATTTTGCAGAAAAACTGACTTACCCAGAACTACATACCCGGCTGGCGGCATATATCAATGATCTTATTAAGCATGATTTTGAAAAACTAATTACTTACCTGTACCGCATAGATGTGAGTGAACAAAAACTAAAGGCACTTCTGCAGGAAAATGCACAAGAAGATGCCGGTAATATAATAGCAACTTTAATAATTGAAAGGCAGCAACAGAAAATAAAAACCCGTGAGCTTTTCAGCAAACGGGATGACAATTCTTTTGACGAGGAAGAAAAATGGTAGATGCTATTGCTCCTGCAATTGTTTCTTTGGCGCTTTTTTGCTAAACATAAGCTCCTGCACTTTCTCTTTATCTTCTTTTTCTTTTTTAAGATCAAACATAGTACCAAAAACATGATCCCATAAAGTAGAGCTGACACCAAAACCTAACTCTTCATTTTTATAATGGTGTAAATGATGATTGCGCCACAAAGCTTTCATCCATTTAAACGGCGGGTTCCATGCATGGATCGCATAATGCATAGTGCCATATATTAAATACCCTAAAATAAAGCCTGGAAAAAAAGCGAAAACATATCCGCTGGCGCCAAACAAATAAGCTGTAAGATACATCAATGTGAAAACGGTTGATGCCAGCAAGAGACTTGGCACTGGTGGCATAAACAATCTTTCTTTATCTCTGGGATATTCGTGATGATTGCCATGGATTACATAAACAATTTTTCTGGCTCTCTCACTCTCTGCAAAAAAATGAAATACAAATCTATGAATGGTATATTCGAACAATGACCAAAAAAACATACCTGCCAGAAAAGTAAGACTAACCGTTAAAATAGTGAAGGCCAAAGTTGCCGCACTGAAATAAAGCATGAAAGCTAAAATAGGAATATACATGCCCCAAATAACCAAGGGATGCGTTTTGGTTAAATATTCCAGATATTGATTGTTAAACAACCTGGCCTGTCCTTTATTATGTATCTTTTCGAACTTCATAGCGGTTAATACAATACGAAATTAATTAAAATTCAATTAAATGCAATTCTTCTTATAATTTTCCCTCGTTATAATTGGTTATTTTTGGTACTTCAATATAAAAATTATGAAATTAGTTACTTATTTAAAAAACGGGCACGATCAATTGGGTATTGTAGTTGACGGCAATATTTATGCCATGGACGCATTACATAACGATTTACCTAATACGATGGCCATGTTTTTAAATTATTGGGATGAATTGTTCCCAATGGCATTATTAGTAGAGAAAAAAATAAAAGATGGTCTGGTTAGTGATGGCATGGCCGACCCTTTAACTGATGCAGAGATTTTTGCTCCCGTACCTCACCCTACCAGTTGCCGTGATGCTTATGCTTTTCGTCAGCATGTGGCTTCGGCACGGCGCAACAGAAAAGTTGATATGATTCCCGAATATGACCAATTCCCGATTTTCTATTTTACAAATCATAACAGCGTACAAGGGCCCGGCGATATTGTTTGTATGCCCGACCATTTTCAAAAACTCGATTTTGAACTAGAAGCTTCTATAGTTATCAGCAAACCCGGCCGTAATATTAAAGCTGCCGACGCAGATGCATATATTGGCGGCCTGATGATTATGAATGATATGAGCGCAAGGGGTTTGCAGATGGAAGAAATGAAGCTGAATCTTGGTCCGGCAAAAGGGAAAGATTTTTGTACTGTTGTTGGTCCTATGTTAGTTACGTTGGATGAACTGGAACAATACGAAGTTCCATGCAAGGAAAACCATACTGGTAAAGCATGGAATTTAGGAATGAAATGTTGGGTTAATGGCAAACAGGTTAGCGAAGGCAATCTGGCGGATATGGATTGGACTTTTGCCGAAATAATTGAACGCTGCAGTTATGGTGTTAACCTGATGCCCGGCGATGTGATTGGTAGCGGCACCGTTGGCACAGGTTGCTTCTTGGAATTGAATGGCACTGGTTTGTTAAATAATACCGATTTTGAACCGCAATGGTTACAGGATGGAGATGTGGTGGATATGGAAATTGATGGATTGGGAAAACTGAGCAATACGATTGTGAAAGATGAGAGTGATTTTTCTATTCTTGCATTAAAGAAAATGTAGAACGCTGATATTTGATTGATATGATTATAAATTTAAAAGATACTAAGCCTGCCGATGCTCAAAATTATCTACAGCACGCTATAGCACCACGCCCCATCTGTTTCGCATCTACCATTGATAAGGCAGGCAATATCAACCTGAGCCCTTTCAGTTTTTTTAATTTATTTTCTTCTAACCCACCGATAGCCATTTTTTCGCCGGCACGCAGGGTAAGAGATAATACCACCAAGCATACATTAGAAAATGTTTTGGAAGTGCCTGAAGTAGTCATCAATATTGTTGATTATGCAATGGTGCAGCAAATGTCTTTAGCCAGTTGCGAATTTGACAGAGAAACCAACGAATTTGTTAAGGCTGGATTTACCGAAGAAAAATCAACGCTGGTTTCTCCACCCATGGTGAAAGAAAGCAAGGTAAAATTGGAATGCAAAGTAATTGAAGTTAAACCGCTTGGAACCGAAGGTGGCGCTGGCAATCTGGTGATTTGTGAAATTCTATGTATTCATATCGACGAAAGTATTCTTGATGAAAACAGTAAAATAGACCAGACAAAACTGAATCATGTGGCTCGTCTTGGAGGCGATTGGTACGCAAAAATTGATGAAACTAATTTGTTTAAAGTAGCTAAACCAAATACCCAACTTGGTATTGGTGTAGATGCACTGCCCGAAAGTATCCGCAAAAGCAAAATGCTAACGGGAAACAATTTAGGCCAGCTTGCCAATGTACATGAAATGCCTTTTGTTGACCCAGCTTTTACTGATGATAACCTCAAAAATATTATCCAGTATTATTCCATCAACCCCGAAGAAATGGACAAAGAATTGCACAGGTATGCTAAAGAATTACTCGATGCAGGTAAAGTGAATGAGGCCTGGCAAGTGTTATTGGCAGATTATTAACAGTAATTAAAATATAATCCCGCCAAATACTTTTTTAAGCAAATCCGTTGTCCTCGCCGCAAAATTATTACGGATATTTCTTTCTTCCTGCGCCACCAGGTCAAAAAGGGCATTTGTAGCTTTGTTGGTTACATAGCTAGTCAAATCTGGGTTTACCTTTTTTACAAACGGAATGCTGTTGTATTTAGTAACCATATCTCCATAATATTTAGTGGCATCTACTTTATCTAGTGAAGATTTTATTACTGGTGTAAAAGCCGCAACCAAGGAAGCTGTTGTTTTCTCCCTGAAAAAATGAGTAGCGCTGGTATCACCGTTTCTTATCAGGCCAATAGCATCTTGTATAGTCATGCTTTTAATAGCATTTACAAAAATGGGTTTAGCATAGCCGGCCGCATCTTCGGCACCACGGTTAATCTGTAAAATAGCTTTGTCAACCAAACTTCCAAAACCAATATCCCTTAAAGTATTTGCTACTTTTTGTGCATCTTCCGGCACCAATATTTTATATAGAGCATCTTTAAAAAATCCATCTTCCTTGTTAAGGCGCAATACGGCACCCGCAAGTCCCTGGCCAAGCGCCTCTTTAATACCTTCACCTGCTTCGGCTTCAGTAACTCCCGTCATTTGAGGCAGCTGCTTAATAACATCGCAGCCATAAAAAAGGCTGGAAAAAAGCAGCACTGTAAAAATTCTCTTCATGATCATCATTTTAGTATGCTTAAATATATGAAAGTATACTGGCAAATCCAGTGCCGAAAACCGTAAATACACAAATGAGTTCTATGCGGTATCTTTGCAGCCATCAAAAAAAGGAAGAATTATTTTATTATTTATGAGCACACAACATTTATCAGAGCAGGAAATCATACGCAGAGAAAAACTGGCAGAACTTAACAAATTGGGCATTGATGCCTACCCGGCAGCATTGTACCCGGTAAATACAACTTCGGTCTACATAAAAGAGAATTATAAAGGAGAAGAGAATAAGGCTGATTTTGCAGACGTATGTATTGCGGGCCGCATCATGAGTGTACGTGATATGGGCAAAGCAAATTTTGCTTTATTGCAAGACTCGGTTGGTAAAATTCAGTTTTATATTAAGCAGGATGATATTTGCCCCGGCGAGGATAAAACCATGTACCAAACCGTTTGGAAAAAACTAATTGATATTGGTGATATCGTTGGTGTGAAAGGATATGTATTTACAACAAAGACCGGTGAAACATCCATTCATGTAAGAGAGTTCACTATTCTTACTAAAGCGCTACGTCCATTACCAATAGTAAAAGAAAAAGATGGTGAATCTTTTGATGAGGTTACCGATCCCGAGTTCCGGTACAGACAACGTTATGCCGATTTGATTGTTAATCCTGCTGTAAAGCAAACATTTATCAAGCGTACAAAAATGGTAAACGCCATACGTGAATTTTTAAATGAGCGTGGTGCATTAGAAGTTGATACCCCGGTTCTGCAAAGTATTCCTGGTGGCGCAGCGGCAAGACCTTTTACAACACATCATAATGCATTGGATGTACCGATGTACATGCGCATTGCTAACGAACTCTACTTAAAAAGATTGATTGTTGGCGGTTTTGAATGGGTGTATGAGTTCAGCAGAAACTTCCGTAACGAAGGAATGGACCGCACACACAACCCTGAATTTACGGTATTGGAATTTTATGTGGCTTATAAAGATTATGAGTGGATGATGGATACCACCGAGCTAATGTTGGAGAAAGCAGCCATTGCTACAAACGGAACATCAAAAGTTACTGTTGGCGATAAAGAAATTGACTTTAAAGCTCCGTACAAAAGAATAACCATGTATGATGCTATCAAAGAACACACCGGTTTCGACATTAGTGAAATGGATGAAGCAGGAGTAAGGGATGTTTGTAAGAAACTGCATATTCATGCTGATGAAAAATGGGGAAAGGGAAAACTGATTGATGAAATTTTTGGCGAAAAATGTGAAGCCAGTTATATACAACCAACATTCATTACCGATTACCCTGTGGAAATGAGTCCGCTTACTAAAAAGCACCGCAGCAAACCCGGACTGGTAGAGCGTTTTGAGCTGATGTGCAATGGCAAGGAAATTGCCAACGCTTACAGCGAGTTAAACGACCCTATTGAGCAGCGTGAACGTTTTGAAGAGCAAACCAAGTTAATGGAACGTGGTGATGATGAAGCCATGTTTATAGATCATGACTTTTTGCGTGCGCTTGAATATGGCATGCCGCCAACCAGCGGTATTGGTTTTGGTATCGATAGAATAGCGATGTTACTAACCAATCAGCATTCAATACAGGATGTTCTATTCTTCCCGATGATGAGGCCGGAGAAAACTGAAGATTAACAAAATCGGAACATATTTTTAAAGCTGCTGTAATAATACAGCAGCTTTTTTATTATGAATTACTCAAAGTCCGCTTATCAATTTCATACCGAAATTTCCGCCCAAAAAAGTTATCTTGTACATTCAATAAAAAACAATTTCGATATGATTAAATATGTAAAATATATTTCAGCATTAGCTCTGGTATTTATTTTCAGCCTTACAACATTGGCGCAAAAAAAAGAACTGGGCGATGACCAGTATGTAAAAAATAATTTTAAGGGTATAACCAACTCCCTTCCATCGGTGGTAAAATGGATTGATGACAGTCATTTTGTTTTAAGGCGTGATGGAAAAGTTTATGAAATAGACTGCAAAACAGGTGGTGAAAAAGAATACGTAGAGCCAAATGTAAACAAAGGCTCAATATCTACTTCTCCTAATATCATTACCAAGGGTAATGACCTGTATAATTCTAAAAACATAGAAGACGTACGGCTTACCAATGATGATGATAAGGAAATAAACCCCACAGTGAGCCCCGATGGAAATTATGTGGCTTATACCAAGAACAACGATTTATACACGGTAAATCTTACCACCCTTAAAGAAACCAGAATTACCAAAGACGGCAGCGAAACTATTTTAAACGGTTATGCAAGCTGGGTATATATGGAAGAGATTTTAGGCCGCAGAGGCCGCTACCGCTCATTCTGGTGGAGCCCTGACAGTAAGAACATCGCCTTCTTCAGATCTGATGATTCAAAAATACCGGTGTTTACAATTACAGATGCACCTGGTTTACATGGCGTTGTTGAAACACAAAGATACCCCAAGGTTGGAGATCCAAACCCCGAAGTAAAAGTGGGCATTGTAAAACCCGATGGCGGCAATATTGTTTGGGCTGCTTTTAACGAAAAAGACGACCAATATTTTGGCCTGCCTTATTGGAAGCCGGATGGCAGCTCGTTATTAGTACAATGGATGAACAGGTTGCAGGATAATCTGATAATTTATGAAGTGAATCTTTTTACAGGGGGCAAAACTGAATTTTACAACGAAAAACAGAAAACTTGGGTTGATTTGGATGATCAAGGAGGCCGCATTGAGTTTATGAAAGATGGTACTGGCTTTATTCTTAACAGCGATGCAACTGGTTGGAACCATTTATATTTTCATGACATGAAAGGAAAGTTGGTTAATGCTATCACCACCGGAAAATTTACGGTAACAAATATTACTTACGTAGATGAAAAGAAAGGCATTGTTTATTTTACAGCAAGGAGCCGGGAGAACACTGCCCGTACCGATTTTTACCGGGTAAATATAGATGGTAAAAATATGGAGCGCCTCACACTTGGCGATTATAATAACAATATTAACCTGTCTCCCGGCGGTTCTTATTTTGTTACCACCTACAACAATGCAACGACGCCTACAAAAATGACATTGATAAGCACCAAAAGAAAGATCATAAAAGAACTCGGCGACAGTAAGGGAGAGGATTTTGATAATTACAATCTTGCAAAAACAGAAATCATCCGTGTAAAAAGCGATGATGGTTTATACGACTTACCGATGAAAGTTACGTGGCCGCTTAATATGGATAAAAATAAAAAATATCCGGTATTGGTTTCGGTTTATGGTGGCCCCAATGCAACAGGCGTGATGGATACCTGGGGATTAAGCGGCAACCAGCAATGGTATGCTAAAGAAGGGTTGATACAAGTTAGCATGGATCACCGTGCCAGCGGGCATTTTGGCAAAGAAGGTGTAAGTAACATGTATCATAATTTGGGTTACTGGGAAATGAAAGATTACAGCAGTATGGTAAAATGGCTGATTGCAAATGGCAACGCCGATGCATCTAAAGTGTGCATTACCGGCTTTAGTTATGGCGGATATATGACTTGTTATGCGTTAACCTACGCCAGCGACGTGTTTACACATGGTATGGCCGGAGGCAGCGTTACCGACTGGACGCTTTATGATTCGCATTACACCGAACGCTATATGGGTACTCCCTCCAATAATGCTGAAGGATACAAGAGCAGCTCCGTTATGACCCATGCTGATAAATACAAAGGCATGATACAGATTGTACACGGTATGATTGACGATAATGTACACATGCAAAACAGTATTCAATTCATCAGCAAATTACAGGACCTTAAAAAAGATTTTGACTTTATGCCCTACAGCAGTGGCCGGCACGGCTGGGGTGGCAATAAAGGCGCTCATTTTCAAAACAGCAAAACAAAATTCATTTATAAGTATTTGTTGGAAAAAGAAGTACCGAAGACAATGCTGAGATAATTTTTTTTGTTTTATTCCGCCACAATCACATAAGTACTAAGTGATTGTGGCGTTTTTATTTCCTCATACACTGAAAGTATTAAAGAGTAAACCTTGTATTTGAAAGAGTGTCAGGGTGAGCTTGTCAAACCCGATTTACTTAAAGAGCCTGTCATCTACAAGCTCAGACTGATACTCTGTATGATAATACCGCCTAAAGCAGCAAACTTGCAAATATGAAAATTTATTCGTATTTTTTACATCTTAACTAAATCAAAAACAATGAAATCGTATATACCAACAAGACTTGCCGAAATGCTTTATGCACTGATCATGGGCTTTTTTGGAGTGGCCCATTTTATGAATGCGGATAAAATGAGTGCCATGATTCCGGATTATATGCCCGGCGATGGAAAATTATGGATTTATATTTCGGGCGTTGCACTTATTGCTGCGGCGCTAGCCATTCTCATCAATAAATTTAAAAAACTTGCCTGCTATCTACTGGCTGTTATGTTGATTATTATAGCGTTAACTGTTCATTTGCCAGCTGCGCAAGAAGGTAATCCCGGGCAAGTGTTAAAAGATATTGGGCTGGCCTTGGCTGCCATAAATATTGGTAACGGTTCATCAAATAAGTAAAATAAAAATACTCCCTGGCAAAGGGGAGGATTTTGTATCTGACAAATTTTTCTTCTACCGCTTCTTTTTCAATTTCCTTTTTACCGTTAAGTAATCTATGAAATAAATCACCCTTATTGACAGGCTGTTAAATTGGTCCCCCTCAATAGTATTCCCCAGATTCTTAAAATATTTTTGTTCAAAATTTCCGCCGTACTGAAATTCATTCGCAATATCTTTCCAAACGATACTGAAAAAACTCCCCTGCGCAAACTGCCAGTTAAATACCATATCAACACTTAAGTAATTAAAATTCTGATTTACATTTTTTGTAAAAGGATTTGTTGGTGTCTGCAGTTTACCGTACGAATCCAGTTCGTAAAACTGTTGTGGATTAACCTTGCTCCAATAATGACGGGCTCTTACTGTTAAACCCATCCTGTTGGTAAAACTGTATTTAATGTTCAGCACATTTTCAACGGTATTTACATTTCGTCTCGAAAAAATTATAGTATCTCCCAACCTGGCGGCCCATCCCGACTGGTTTTTACTGCTGCTTACATTGATAGAATTGTCTACTGAAAACTTACTGCTAAACCTGACTTTTCCATACAGGTAATAACTGATATTTTTTCTGTTGAACACGCCTCCTGTGCCGGCATTCAGGCTGCCACCCCATGATAGCTTCTTAGCCGAATTACTTTCCCACCAGGCATTTATACTTATCCTGCCCTTATCTTGAAATACCCTGCCGGTAGAACGTGGTTCGTAAAAATCGTTCTGACCAGGGCCGCCATTTATGTTCATGCCGACCCACCATAATTTTTTAGTTTGGCCATTAAAATTAAAATTGATGCTTGCTCCTTGATACATCATTTCTTTACGACCTAAAAGATCAATAGGTTTAACTAACCTGCTATACCATATGTTTCCGTTAAGCCTCATCTGATTAAACCAACCAACTGGTTTGGTCCAGTTATAGCCTGCCCAAATACCTTGGTCCATGGTATTGTTATTTGTAAAATACCCAAAGTCACTTTTATCGTATTTATCATTAAACAAATCCTGCCAGATATTAAAGTTGAAGCGACCACTGGTTTTGCCAAAATAAATACTGTGGGCATAGCCGGTTGTGTTCTTGCCGTCTTTCCCTATAATATTACTGAAGCTCACATTACCCCCAACATTCCATTTGTTTTTTTTATCATTAAAGTCGAACAGAGCCGATGTTACATTGGCATCATAGTCGTTGCCGCTACGCCACACATTAGTATTAACCAACGAAACGCTGCTGTTATTTTTTAAAGTTTGATCAAATACCAGGATATTGTAGTTAGTTAACGGCATATTTTCCTCCTTGTATTGTTCCTTGGTAGTTGTGTCCCGATAGGTGGCAAACTGTTTTTGTGTTACAGCATTAAGCACACCAATACCCAAACCTTTTTGCGTTCTGCCACTTACTTTGGTAGCATTAATAATTTTTGCCTGCCTGGGATACTCCTCAACCATATCAGTTGGTGAATGCCGGTTAAGTTTATCAAACGACGGTTCCAGTCCAATGCGTCTGCTATAAAACAAATTCCCTTTATTAAACAACTCTACCCCTTCGGTAAAAAATGCACGGTTTTCATTAAACCTTACTTCAAATGGCGAAAGATTTAATACACGGTTATCAGATTGTACCTGACCAAAATCAGGTATCAGCGTCATATCCAGTGTAAAAGCCTGATTCAGACCGTATTTCACATCCATACCACCATTAAATGTTGTTTTGGCTTTTTTATCTGCTGCTGCGCCGTCTTTATTTATATAAGTAGAAAAATAGGGCGAAAACTGAAGCCGCATGGGAGGCTTAATGTTTTCCAACCCGGTGAGCAATCCTTCCTGTGTTAAAAAACCATTGGCAATTGGGTCAATAGATTGCCAGAATAATTGTTGGCCACTTTTTTGCCTTCTTCTAACAATATTCAATCCCCAATCCTGTACATTTTTTTTACCAAACCTGATGGCTGAGTAAGGAATAAACATTTCAAAGGTCCAGCCATCTTCCTGCAGTTTAGCTTTACTTTCCCAAACGGCATTCCAGCCAAAGTCTTCATTATTGGGCGATACTTTTGCATCCATTTGCTCGCCAAGCGGCGTAACAAAATATTCAAAGCCGTTTAGCTTATCATAATAGGTATCAAATATTATCCCTACAAAATCATTGTTACCAAACCCATCCCGACCAACTAATTCGGAGGCAATGCTGTCTTTATTTTTTTCGTGTAAATAACCGCCCACATAAATACCCTCGTCATCGTATAAAAAATAAATCTGCGTGGCATTGTCTTCACTTTCTGGAATGAACGGCACAGGCCTTAAGGCAGTAAACTTATCTGCCAACGGAGCATCTTTCCATTCAGCTTCATCTAATACTCCGTCAATTTTTATTGTTGAATTAATTCTTTTGGCGGCCAATTGCTTTTTTGCAGTTTGGCTAAATGCGGTGGAACTTAGCAGTATGCAAAAGCATAATGCTTTGAGTTGAAAACATTTCATGGCTATACTTTATTGGTTTGCGAACACATCATTCATGGCGTAATGATGTTACTACGAAAATAAACGTACAAACTCAGGAAATGTTACCGCTTATCAAAGAAAAGACCTTTTAGGAGTTTTTTAACAGTCGTTTTCTAAACAAAAAGATCATTATATAATTGAGCACCAGGTACTACAGAGTACTTACTTAAATCTGTTATCCCCTCTGCCGCAAGCACATCTTCATCAATAAAAGTATTGCCTGTACAGCTTGTTGATGGTTTTGATAAAATGAAATAAGCGGCGTCGGCAATAATATCAACCGTGCGACTCATATTCATTAACATTTCGCCACCCAGCAAATTATTTACTGCAGCAGTTGCTATTGTAGTGCGGGGCCAGATAGCATTGGCAGCAATATTGTATTTTTTTAACTCGGCCGATAAGCCCAATGCAATCATACTCATATTGTATTTGCTAATGGTGTAAGCCAGATGATTCTCAAACCATTTTAAATCCATATTGATTGGTGGTGATAAGTTCAAAATATGAGCATTGGTTCCTTTTTTAAGATGAGGAATACAGGCACGGCTTACCATAAATGTACCACGTACATTTATATCGTACATCAAATCAAAACGTTTGGGTTCGGTTTGCTCGGTTGGGGTAAGGTTGATGGCTGAAGCGTTGTTTATTAAAATATCAATACCGCCGAATTTCTCAATCGTTTTATCAACTACGTTTTGAATTTGGTCTTCAAAACGTATATCGCATTGCACGGCGAGCGCCTTGCCACCGGCAGCTTCCATTTCTTCTGCGGCCGAAAATATGGTGCCTCCCAGCTTGGGGTTTTCGGTAACACTTTTAGATGCTATTACAATATTTGCACCTTCGGCGGCTAACTTCAGTCCGATGGCTTTACCTATACCTCTTGAGGCTCCGGTTATGATGACTGTTTTATTTTTAAAAGACATTTTTGGTTGTTTTTGATTAGAACCAAATGTAACCCATTTGGCTTTAAATAAAAACATCGCATAAAAACAAAAATCCTTCAAACGCATTTATATGAGTTTGAAGGATTTAATAAGTTCTCTGTTTTATTAATTCAGGCTAACCTCGTAGGTTTTATCAACGTTAAGCAGTTTAGAAATTAAGCAGTTTGCTTTTACGTCTTCCATGCAGCCGTCAAATTTTTCCTGATCAATGCCGGGTACTGTTGCCTTAACTACTATATGAGCATTAGTAATGTTACCAGCTTCCAATGTGATCGTGCTGTTTACATCAATATTATCACCTGTAAATCCGGCGGCGTTTAAAACAAAACTCAGTTTCATGGCAAAACAG
Source organism: Ferruginibacter sp. (assembly GCA_037969645.1). GTDB lineage: Bacteria > Bacteroidota > Bacteroidia > Chitinophagales > Chitinophagaceae > Ferruginibacter. The sequence continues at coordinate 12,397 of JBBKXU010000393.1, forward strand.
CCCGAAAGTGCTGCTGCTACAAGTTCTTCGGGGTTGGTGCCAACACCTTCTTCAAAACGTGAACTGAAATTGTACTGCGTTTTATTTAATGTGGTGCTTTGTGTTGTTAAGTGGCCATTGCCTTCTTTTCCGGTGCCGTTCCAAACGGCGGTTGCGTTACGTTTCATTTTTTAAATTTTAGTTGTTTAGTTATTTCTGTTTCATTGTATCCTACTATCAATTCGTCGTCAAATTCAATGACTGGTCTTTTTATAATACTGTTATTCTGCAGCATCAATTTAATTACCGCTGATTGACTAACTGCTTTTTGTTGCTCTTCCTCCGGCAATTCCCGCCAGGTAGTACTTCTTTTATTAAAAATAGTTTCCCAGCCTTTTGCTTTACACCATTGCTCTAATTTTTGTTTGCTTACTCCTTCCTGTTTATAATCATGAAAAGTAAAATCAATTTTATTCTTCTTCAACAAACCCATTGCTTTTTTGGTAGTATCACAATTGGGTATTCCGTATACAGTTATCGTAGCCATTTTCTAATATCAATATATTTTATTTGTTTTGGATAAAGATAACAAATTGAAAGCTGACTAGCCGGGAAAAACTAGTTTGCAGGAAATTCAGAATTGGGAACATTAATAACACCCTTTGGATTAAGTATAACCCAGCTTTTAAAATCCTGCCGGGCTTCCATTCCTACACCATTAATAATCTGCATTTTAGTTCGTATCCGCACTGGCTTATCGGTGTAAAACTCTGCGTTGGTTCTTCTTCTGTCCCACCACAGTTCATCGCAATACAATGTATCTCCGTTTATATTAATCACTTTTACGCTGTCTTTTAAAAACACTTTGCTTTCCAATTCGTAATACTTTCCATACATAGCATCCAGCCTGCTGTCAACGGTAGCTGTTTCATTAAAAAAATCAACGTGCAGGGTATTTGGAAATTCCACATATGGACTGGCATCCTGTACCCGCAGCATTAGCGGCGAAGTGAGCTTTGCCTTTGCTTTACCACCTAATGTATAGTTTATATCGGCATTTTTTATTTCTTCAACGCCCAGGCTTTTGCTATTGTATTCGCTTATTTCCTTATCGCTGTTTTCGCATGATGAAACAAGTACAGTTAAAATAAGGCAAACGAATGTTACATAAAGAAACTGTGTCTTGTAAACTATACACCGTGAAAAACTATACAACATAGCTGCCATAAAATAGTGTTGTAAGTATGATAGATCTTAATTAGCGGTATTTCTGTTTTCTGAACCATGGCGCATTCATCGCCAATCCAATATTGAACCTGATGATATTTTCTCGTAGGTTAGTTTGTTTATTTCCCCTGTTGCCATATTCTATACCGGTATTTAATACCACAAAGCTTAGATCCTGCGTTCTTTGTCGCAAAGAAGTTAACGGCATACCAGCACCAACAGTAATGCCGTATTGAGGCCTGTTGTTGTTAGTCTTAATATAGTCGGTACCATAAAAAGCGCCAATTCTGTATCTTACAAAATTGAAATATTTTTTAGCTGAAGCTCCTTGTTTCAAGGGATAATACTGAACGCCAACGCGGCCGGTCCAATTGTTCTGTACTTCGTCGTTCTGACCATAATAACGGTAACTGGACCAAATGCCATATTCAAAATCGGCTCCAATAAGCCAATTGGCATCCTGATAAACTCCACCAATGCCAACCATGGCCGGATATTTAATTTTACCCTTTACGTCTTTCTCTTCATACACACTATCTAAACGAATAGGATTTCCGTTTCCATCGTAAAAAATAGTCTCTCTTACCAAGTCGCTGTTTGCATTTAAACTTTGCTGCATATTGCCATAGGCACCAATGGTGAGCGTTTGCAGTGCATTTTTCTTTGCATCAGTCTTAAGAACAATATCATACTGTAAACCCACATCAAAAAATAGCCCTCCAAATGACGTTGTGGTGCCCGAGTTTGATTTGAAATAAGAGACACTATCATTTAAAAAAGTAAGCTTGGTACTGTAGTCCTTTTTACCAAACATATAGCCTGCATTAACGCCAATTCTAAAGTTTTTATAGCTAAGACCAGTGCCTAAAAAGGCCTGGTTAGAGCCGCCGGTACCTTCATACAGCGTATGTAAACTGTCAAGAGGAGTACGCTCCGATTTTTCAATCTTATAATTAATTTTAGAAACCGGTTTTAATCCTACACTCATTCCCCAATACATATCCTTCTTCTTCATTTTGGGAGTTGTTAAAGGAAAAGCAAGTTGCAAATACGAAATGTATGTATTTGCAGAAGTGAATTTATTTGCCGCGTTGTTGGTCTTTAATGTTCGGTAATCTATCTCTGCGCCAACATCAAAAATTGTATATGTAAGTACCCCTGGTATTTTCGATTGTAATTTTGGCAGTGAGGCCGGGTTTGTAGAGTTGATACTGGAATTATCAGCAATACCGGCAGCAATGCCACCCATACCCCTTGTAAAACCATTATGATTAGGTGTAAGATCTCCTAAACCATAACGTGAGTAAGGAGAGTTTTCCTGAGCTGTTGCACTCATTTGCAAGCCACAAGCCACAATAAGTACCATTAAAATTTTAGCCATTGTTAGTTTCACTGAGTGCATATAATCCTTTAAATAAGAAATAAGGGTCGGCAAATATCTTGTTTTTAAGTTGACCGGCAAAATAGCTTGTATCGCCCCCGGTTAAAACCACGTTAAAGTTGCTGTATTTTCGGGCATATTCGGCTATAAAACCATCAATTTCATATGTAATTCCGGCAATCACCCCGCTCAGCAAATTTGTTTTGGTATCGTACCCAATAATGGGGAAATTCCACTCTTTTTCAACCAATGGCAGTTTTGCGGTAAAAACCTGCATGGCTTTAAAGCGCATTTCCATCCCCGGCGAAATGCTGCCGCCAATGAACTCGTGGTACTGATTTATAAAATTATAAGTGATGCAGCTACCCAAGGCAACGACCAAGTTGTTTTTACTGGGGTAAAAATGAACAGCAGCTGCCGAAAGCGCCAGCCTGTCGGCGCCAATGGTTTCAGGTTTACCTACGGGTGTGGTAAAATTTGCTTTAGTAAGATGAGAAAGTTTATGAAATGTTGAGTTTGCTGCCAGTAAATTTTCAACATCGATATTATGTTCAATTACAGAAGATAAAATTGTTTTCTGCGGCTTAACATCTTGTAATAATTTTTCAATCGTTGTGATCTCCTCGTTTGGTAAAACAATTTCCCGTGAAAATTTTTCGTTTTCAAATATGGCCGCTTTTAAACGGGTGTTACCAAAATCGAAGCAGATGGTTTTTATCATTATGTTATTTTAGTTGTTTTAGAGTTTATAAGTGCAGGGTCGTGACTACTTGCAATTCCCGACTCCAAACTCATGACTCGTAACTCAATCAGGTGCTTTCAAATTCTTAAAATGCCCATTCAGTTTTACTTTTTCTTTCAACGTTTCCATTTCGGCCAGTACAGGTAACACTTTAATAAGATGCCGCTTTAGATACTCCTGTCGTTGTAACTCCTTCGTTAGCTCCAGTAATTCGTATTCTTCTGTAAGCGACAAGCCTGCATGATGTGCCACATCATAACTCCACAATTCCTTCTCTGGCTTTGTAAATTTCTTTTCAATTTTAAGCAACTTATGCAATTCCTTTATGCCTTTTACAATGCCCCGCATTAATGCCCTGTTGCTTTTTTCATCATTATCGGGGTAAGTTACTATAGCGCCGCTGTATAATTTATCGGGCAGTTCGGGAATCATTTCCAGCATTCTGAAAACCTGCAGGCCTTCTGTTTTAATATCCATTTTACCATCCTCATACATCTGGCTTATTTCTTTTACTTGCACCAACGTGCCCATTTCATTCATCTTATCACCAACTACTGCCGGTATGCCAAATGGTTTTTTTGTTTCAAAACTTTCGACAACCAGCTGCTTATACCTCGGTTCAAAAATATGCAGGTTTAGCTGTTCGCCGGGGTAAACAACAATAGCCAAAGGAAATATGGGAATAAAATTGGTCACTTTTTCTGGTAAGATTTAATTTTCTTTTTGCTCATTCATCTCTTTAAGATAACGATATTTTAAAAAAGTATAGCGTGCTGTTGTTCTGGCAATGGTTAAACCTTCTTTTCCATCTAAAAACCCCAAGCGGAAAATATAGTGTTGCATAAATGCGAAGACTGGAGAAAAGTACTGTTTAAAAAAACTTGTCTTTTTGCCTGCTTCAACATATTTGGTTGCACTCATACGGGCATAGCCGTCCATTTTAGCAATATAGTCCCGTTTATTTTGAACAGTGTAATGAAGAATACTACCGGCCAGTTTACTGGTAGTAACTGCCCCGGCGAAAATTAGATTTTCGTGGACTGCAGCGTTGTTCCAACTGGTTGTTTGACGGTTAAATACCCGAATATGCCAGTCGGAAGCCCACTCGCCAAAACGAATCCATTTATTACAAAAAAAATTTTTACGGCGTATACTAAATACTTCATTATCGTTCTGTAAATCAAGCTGCAAAAGGCTTTGCTCCAAAGTCGCGTCAATGGCTTCGTCCGCATCCAGACTGAATATCCAATCGTGCCGGGCCGCCTGAATCCCAATATTTTTGGTAGCCCCAAAACCAACCCAAGCGGTTTCAATAACGTTTGCCCCCATTTTTCTGCAAATACTTACAGTTTCATCTACGCTGCCGCTATCCACTACTATAATATCATCAGTAAGACCTTGCACGCTTTGCAAAGTTTTGCCAATAATATGTGCTTCATTTTTAGTAATGATAACAACAGAGATATTCATGCTGCAAAGAAACAATAAAATAGGCCTGAATGGAAACTTTGGTAAAGTTGTTCATTTAATTAATTTGGTAAATGAAGGCAGAAAATTGAAATTTGTTTTATGTGGCAGCAACAGATAACCGAAATTAAGCAGGGCAATCCTAAAACACTTGCCCGCTGTATTTCTTATATTGAAAATGAAACCACAGGTTACGAAGACCTGTTGCAGCAGTTGCCTGCCTCGTCAACACCCATCATTGGCATAACCGGACCACCGGGTGCAGGTAAAAGCACATTGGTTGATGCTTTGATTGGTTCACTAGTTAAAGATGGCAAATCAGTTGCGGTGATATGTGTAGATCCCTCCTCTCCGTTCAATTTAGGCGCTTTACTTGGCGACAGAATCAGAATGAGCGAATGGTATAATAACCCAAATGTTTTTATTCGCTCATTGGCAACACGTGGCTCTTTGGGCGGACTGCATCCAAAAATTATAGAGATAAGCGATTTAATGAAAGTTGCCGGTTTTGATTATATCATTGTAGAAACCGTTGGCGTAGGGCAAAGTGAAATTGAAATTGCAGGCCTTGCAGACATTACCGTTGTGGTGGTGGTGCCCGAAGCCGGTGATGAAGTACAAACCATGAAAGCAGGGTTGATGGAAATTGCTGACGTGTTTGTGGTAAACAAAGCCGACCGGCCCGATGCCGATTTGTTTGTAAAGAATTTAAGATTGATGCTGGCTCCGGCTTTTAGCAACCATACCATACCCGTTCCTGTTATTAAAACCATTGCATCGCAAAAAGAAGGTATTACTGAGTTGCTGAAAACGATTACAGATTCTTTTGCTCAGATGAAATCTAATAAAAAAAAATCATGGCTATTGGCCGAAAAAGCCTTTCATCTTATACAACAAAAGAAAATGGCTGAGATTGATAAAAATATGTTGAAACAAAAAATTGAAGAAGCCGGAAAGGATTTTAACTTGTATAGTTTTATAAAAAATTACTATTAAGCTTCTTGGCACTCTTCATAAACTGACGACTCATGACTCTTGACTCCCAACTCTCTCTTCCTCTTCCTCAAGCTTCTTATTCCCCTTCCACCATCGATAGCCGATTATACCAACAATAACAAAAGGTGCTGCCATCAGGTATAATATGGCCGAATTAAGTCCCTGTGCCGGTTTTTCGCCCATTTGCGAGACCGTTTTAGTACAAACAGAACATTGAGCTTGAACTGCTGCTGTAAAAAACAAAACAAAAACAAGTAAAAATAATATGTTTAAAATATACCTCATCTGAGTTTGCAAAGTTAATGCAGCAGCACTTAACTGAAACATCTGTTTAACATATATTAACTAATTAAATTGCGGAAAAAACTTCAGAATATTTTAATTTGCGCCAAACAAAACGAAATATGTTGAAGCAATTTTTACCGTTTTTGATTTTTATTCTGTTTTTTTCTGCTGCCAATGCCCAGGTGAATAAGGCGTCATCTCATTACCATGCCGGTATTGAGCTCAAGAATAATAATAAGTTTCCCGAAGCGATAGCTGAATTTAATAAGGCAATTACCCTCAACAAATATTTTGATTCAGCTTATTTTGAATTGGGTAATTTATATCTTCAGCCCAGCAGTGTAGATTACAGCATTATTTATTATAAAAATACAATTACCTGTAATCCTAAGTTTGCAGCAGCCTGGCAGGCCATGGGTAAAGTGTATAGAGATTTTAAAATGAATCTTGATTCGGCGCTTTATTTTTATGATGCAGCTTTAAAACTTGACAGTACAAATAAGGAGCTTTTATACTCGATGGCCTGGGTATATAATGCCAGAAAAGAACATGAACAGGCTATTCCTTTTGCTGTAAAAGCTCTGGAAATTGATAATAGCTACAGACCCGCTTATGGAGAATTGGGTCATGCTTTCAGAGCAACCAAACATTACAAAGAAGCTATTGAGCAGTTTAAGAAAAATCTTGCAGTCTCAGTGGTTGATGTGGCATACCTGTATTCTGGATATTGTTATACCGAATTAAACGATAAGGCAGGCGCTATGGAACAGTACGAAGCACTTTTAAAGGTTAATGAAAAGATGGCTGCCGGTTTAAAGAAGAAAATTGATACAATGCAATAACATTTTACCCGGAAATAAGTCACCACGGATTGCCCTTCTGAAAAAATACCCACCCCACGGTATTGTTTAACCCGATTTCAAATAGTATTTTAGAGAAAATCGATTATTATGATTAAGCAATTTTTTACCTTGGCATTATGCCTTTTGATTGTCAGTTTTACTACAGCCCAAACTACCAAAACTGCAACTCAGTATTATAGTGATGGTGTTAAACTGCAGAACGATGGCAAATACTCAGAAGCATTCACTGCATTTAAAAATGCAATCGTTAAAAATTCAAATTATAAAGAAGCGCTGTTTAGTGCCGGGTGGAATTGTAATGAACTGAAAAAATATTCAGAAGCCATCCCGTATTTGCAAAAAGCAAAGACGCTGTGGCCCAATGAGCCCAAAGTATATCTGGAATTGGGTTATGCCTATGAAATGCTGAAAAAAAAGACAGATGCAATTACCAATTATAACAAATGTATTTCATTAAAATCTGATTATTCACTGGCGTATAAATACCTCGGTATTTTGTACTACGATGATAAAGATTACGAGAAATCGCTTAAAAACATTACTTCCTATTTAGACATTATTCCCAATTCAAAGGATGATGATATTTACTTCAGAAAAGCAGTATCTGAGAATGAAATGGGTCTGCATGATGATGCATTAGAGTCGATTACCAAAGCACTTGATTTAGAACCTGACAAAGTAAAATTTAATAATGAATTGGCTTATACCTATCACAAGCTTAAAAACGATAAAGAGGCATTAAAATATTACCTAAAGTCAATAGAGGCTGACGGTAATAACGTAAAGGCGAATTACTGGGCGGGCTGGTGCTATAATGAACTGGGTAAATATAATGAAGCGGTTCCCTATCTGGAAAAAGCGCTGGAAGTGGATGATAAATACATATCGGCATACACTGAACTGGGGTACTGCTACTATGCTTTAAAAAACTATGATAAGGCACTGAATAATTTTAAAAAAGCTTTTGCCATTGAAAAAACCCCACTCACGGTATATTATACCGGGCTCTGCTTTGTAGGAAAAAAAGATAAAACATCGGCTTTAAAAATGGTAAGCGAATTAAAGGCGATGAATTCAGACTATCAAGAAAAACTTCAGAAAGCGATTGATAAGATGTGATCAAATTCTGATGTCAGACAGAATGGTTGAATCGTGAAATATTTCCTGATCAAAAAATTTAGG
>JBBKXU010000394.1:0-3206 GCA_037969645.1 Ferruginibacter sp.
GCGCTGTCTTTTATTCTTACAGAATCAATATTAGGTGTGAACAAAACAGTATCGTAGGAAGGTATCCAATTAAAAAAATTTAAACCGGGGCTTCCTGCTGTTGCACCCCAGGGATTATCTGCATCATTTATTATTACACCATTGGCACCGCCATCCGGCATATAGGCTACGTTGGCTGGAAAACTTGCCCCGTTGGTATACAACACTCCACCGCCGCCACCGCCACCAGGACCAGCTTTACCACCCGGCACCAGGGAACCAAGCATGTCAGCACCTCTTCCGCCTTTTGTCTCGATATTTAATATACCGGCAACTGATGTATAGTTTAGTAAAATAGTACCTCCGCCACCACCACCGCTGTTGCCATCATTACAATCTGTTGAAACACAGTTATAGGCGTCAAAGCCATTTGAAGAAATGAGTTCATCAAACATTTCGAGCCTTTCGGTAATAATTATGATAATACCCCCTCCATTCCCTGCTCCGGGAGCGTATATATCAGCATTATCCATGTGCCCTGCACCGCCGCCGCTTCCCATAAAAATTTTATCTGCCGGAGCATTATACAATAAATTTTTACCTCCAATACCACCATTGCTATAAGGAGCGCCAGCACAACTATCTGTTTGATGACCACCGTTCCCCCCTACACCGCCATTACCACCACCAGCACCACCGCTGCCTTGACTGTTACCACCGCCACCGCCACCTGCATAATTAGCTTTACCTTTTATTTTATCCTGAGAAAAACTACCAATACTTTCGCCCTTTAAAGCAGCAAACTGACTGCTGAATGGATAATAATAATTATTCTGTGCACAATTTGCCGCATTGTAAGATGAATTATAAGCGTCTGCTCCTCTGAAACCCCTGCCGTCTACAAAAATATCTTCAACCGACGTTAAACCAATAGTAGAAACAACTGCCAATACACCACCTGTTTTTCCATCCCAAAAAGGGCAGGTTAACCCTCCGCTGAAGTAGCCGTCTTTATATTTAGGTACCCGAATCAATTGCACAACACCATCAGGTATATCATAAGTACGGGTGAGTTTATTCAAGAATGTTATATCGTTTCCAATCTTCTGGCCAACAAAATTAAATTCATAATTACCGGCATTCCCATAGTCAATAATATTTCCAAAAGAAGCTGTATTGCTTGTATCAATAATAGCTCCCTTCATCTGAATCATCAACACCGTATCGCCGATGTTATAATAAGTAGCATCGGCAACAGTTATGGTATTTGTACAAATATCAAAGGCAAGCACTTCTGTGTAATAATTAATGACCTCGGGTGGATCATGATCGGGGCTGTTCTTTACCTGGCTGTAGGCAAAGTTTGAAATAAAAACAATAAGTATTAACAATATTCTCATACCAAAATTTAGCAACCTTATAAATCTTCTGGACTTTAAAGTTAAGTTTTTTTAAATGGCTCTAACCCCTTGAATGCCCTACTATAAAACGTTTGTACCCTATCATTAATAAGTTATGTTAATACCTGCTCCAAAACCCATATCACTATCATAATGTGTTGACAATGAAATGTATTTTGTAGCAATGTAGTTGAAGCCTGCCATATATTCCTTATCTGTATTGATCATCATATTAAAACGTAAGCGCTTGCTAATGGGTATATCTTCTCTGCTTAACTGAAAACGGAATTTTCCATTACCATCAACCCTTCCATCCGCAATAAACAACATGGGCAAGGTATAAGCCACACCGGCTATGATTGTTTTACGGGTTGTTTTGTTGCTTGACTGGCCAAACCAGTTTTTATCTTCGCTACCAAATAAATTTTTGGGACCTCCTTCTTTTTTATAATGATAGTCAAATCCTATATAAGGGAACAGCCATTGGTTACGCCCGAGATATCTGCCAAGCATTGTTTCACTCTCATACCCATGCATATCATGATAGCCCAAATGCCACAGCGTACTTATCTGCCAGCGGGTTTGTGAAAACATGGCCATGCCATCGCTGCCATTACTGGATATACCAATGTTTGCCATAAAATGCATCATGCGGTCATCTGCATTTAATTTGCGCCTTGCCAATTTCGGATTCGGTATCTCAGGATTGGGTGGAGAATTTTCATAACTGAAAACTCTGCCCATGCCACTCATCATGTGGTACAAAATATGACAATGAAAAAACCAATCGCCGCTTGCATTTGCTGCAAACTCTATGGTATCTGTTTCCATTGGCATCATATCCAGTACATTTTTTAGCGGAGCATATTCTCCCTGTCGGTTTAATACCCTGAAGTCGTGGCCGTGCAAATGCATAGGATGCCGCATCATGGAATTATTGTACAAAACGATTCTTACATTCTCACCTTTCTTTATTAAGATGCGGTCACTTTCAGATATGGTTTTGTTATCCAGTGTCCATACATAACGGTTCATATTTCCGGTCAATTCAAATCTTAATTCTTTTGTTGGGCCGGGTGGTAATGTTGTTTTTTCAGGTGAACGAAGCATGCCGTAATTCAGCGTTACAATATCGCCGCTTTCTGGCTCCATATTCATACCTGGCATATTATGATTTGCATGATTCTCAACTTTCGGTTTATCTTTTTGCTTTTCGAATCCGGTGATCTCGGGATACATCACCGTGTTCATGTCCATGGTTTGGTTGCTCATTTTCATACCCATCGGCATCATATTGCCATTCATATCCATCATATCATTCATCATCTTCATGCCTTCAAAATATTTCAGCTTTGGTAATTTTTTGGCGGGCATTTTCATACCGCTGCCCAACCACAGCGATGCTGATTTGGTGCGGTCTTCGGCAGTAACCAAAAATTCGTATTGCATGTTTTGGGGCACGGTAACAATCACATCATAGGTTTCAGAAACGCCGATGATGAGCCTGTCAACCTCAACCGGTTCCACATCATTACCATCATTGGCCACCACAGTTATTTTACCGCCCGAATAAGTAAGCCAGAAATAAGTTGATGCTCCTCCGTTTGAAATACGCAATCTCACTTTGTCACCAGCCTTGTATTGCGGTTGCACTGTTTGATTCTTTCCGTTTATTAAAAAATAATCGTAGTACACATCACTTACATCCATGGCGTTCATCCGCTTCCATTCATTAGTAAGTTTGGTTTTAAAATGCCCGGCCCTGATAGCTTCGGCATAGCTTTGTGTAGTTCCTTTTTTTATAGAAAACCAGTCGGTAGCATTATG
>JBBKXU010000395.1:0-4059 GCA_037969645.1 Ferruginibacter sp.
TTTATAAATGGTTCTTTTATTTGAAGTAACCGACTCTCCCATATTTATAGGCTGGGCTTCCTCTTTGGTCATTTTACGATTGGGATAAGTTTGATGTGCCGGTACCGACAATACATAGAACATAGCAGGCGAACTGGCATCAGCGCTGCTGAAACTTACCTCCTGTGTGCCTTTACCAAGGTAAACGCATTCTAATTTTTCAATATTATAGGCAACACCATCTGCAGTAACTGTACCATTTCCTCCAACGTTGATGATACCCATTTCTCTTCTTTCTAAAAAGAATTTCGCTTTAAGTTCTTCTTCCATGGGTAAAGAAATAGCTTTTGCAGCAGGCATTACTCCACCTACAATCATTCTATCGTAATGAGTATATGTAAGGCTTATATTGCCTGGCACCATTAAATTTTGAATCAGGAAATTATCACGCTGCTGTTGCGTATTCATCTCACTCATTTCTTTGGGACTGTTCTGAAATCTAACTTCCATAATTTATTTATTTTTTTATTTACTAATTCATTTTCAACCTATCTCCCCATCCATCCACCATCAACGGTAAGAATAGTTCCGTTCACATAATCAGATGCTGGCGAGGATAGAAAAATATATGCACCAGCCATGTCTTCGGGTGTACCCCAGCGGTTAGCGGGAATCCTAGACAATATTGCTTTACTTCTTTCGGGGTCTTCTCTCAGCTGTGTTGTATTATCAGTCGCAATGTATCCAGGAGCTACACCATTCACCGTAATTCCATGCTGCGCCCATTCGTTGGCAAATGCTTTTAATAAAGACGAAATGGCACCTTTGCTGGCTGCATAGCCCGGCACATTAATACCGCCCTGAAAACTTAATAGAGAACAAGTGAACACAATTTTTCCGCCCTTCTGTTCCACCATTCTTTTTCCTATTTCACGGGTAATGATGAACTGTGCGTTAAGGTTTATATCAATGATGGTATCCCAATATTCATCAGGATGTTCGGCAGCAGGCTTACGCATGATATGACCGGCATTGTTGACAAGAATATCAATACGTGCATGGTCGCCTTTAACTTTTTCTAAAAACTGGTACAAAGAATCCCGGTTAGAGAAATCGGCCTGGTAAGCATAAAATTTTCTGCCCAGAGCTTCAACAGCTTTAGCAACATCACTACCTGTAGCAGGTAAACTACTGCTAACACCTATAATATCAGCACCCGTCTTTGCCATTTCAATTGCCACTGCCATTCCTATTCCGCTGCTGCAACCGGTTACCAATGCAAGTTTACTATCTAGTTTAAAGTCTGTCATTTATGTCGTTAGTTGTTTAATAGCTTAATTTAAGATTCTCTTATTGTTTTATAAAAGATTGTTTTATTGATATGTTATCCGATGAAATAATCTCAACAAAATACAACCCACTTTGCAAGCTTCTTAAATCAATATTAATAGAATTGGCCAATGTTTTTTGCTGCATCATTACCTGTCCGGTTGCGTTTACTATTTTATAGGCCGATGCATTTGTTAATCCGCTGATGGTCATACTATTCACTACAGGATTAGGATACAGACTTATCCCATTATTCCCTTTCTTCTTAACCATTACAATATCGGTGTATTTTATATCGCCGCTTATGCCAATAATTTTTATGCGGTAAAACACGACATCGTTTAAAACTGATACGTCTATGAAATTATATATCAGTTTATTAGCCGCATCAACCGTTCCTATTTTTAAAAAATCTGTTCTGTTTACACTCTTTTCAATTTCGTAGCGTTGAATACCTGCTTCATCTGAAAGCTCCCATTTTATTTCAACATTGTTCAATTTAATATATGCGTAAATGCTTTTTATCTGATTTGCTAAAATAGCGCCATTATATCCAACCCCAAAAGGCGAAAAAGTGCTGAAAGCAGCTGTTGCCGTATTGAGGGTGTTATCTCCGGCACCTAAACAAATACCCCATGCTGCACCATTATGACGGCTGATACCCATATTGGAGTTTGCAAAACTGGCAAAGGAAGCGCCTTCCAAAGCGGCATTCCATCCTAATTCCATAGTGCAGTTCCCTGTACCATTTGGCCGGTTAACAATCCACACCGCATCTACTACATCAGCTTTTTTGGCGGGAGTAAACGGAGTTCCTAAAACCGTTCCATCTTCTGTAACGCCTTCAAAAACACTAACCACATGATCTACAACAGATACCGGGTTTAAAGAAACCGGTAAATAATAGTTGACAGAACCTACCGGAAACAAAGTGATTACACTGGGTGCAGGTAAATTATCAATGCGTAAAACGCCTAGGTTATTTCCAGACACACCGGTTACAATATATTTTGAACTGCTGAATGGTCCTCCAGCAATGGCATTGCCTGATGTTATCCTGATGGTATCGGGAGCTGGAATTGTTAGCTTTCCTGTATTTAGTGTTAAAGTACCTCCTATTCTTTGTAAAGATTTATTGGTGGTGGCCGCCGCATTGAAAGTTACATTACCGGTTGTATTGGTAGTACTGGTGCTGAATGGTGCAACAGTTGGTCCGTTAAAAATATAATGAGACCCGGTAGAAAAAGTTCTTGAACCCGTTGTCATAATTGTTCCATCTACACCGCCTGCATGCGAAGTTTCAAGCGTTGCTGCATTTGACGAAATGGTAATTGAAGCTGCTAGCGGAGCTGTAGTAATAGTTGCAGCTTTGGAAATAGTAAATGAACTAGAGCCACTGTTTGTAGAAATTATGTACGTGTTTGCAGGTATGCCTGTGCCAGAAACAAGGGTACCAATAGCCACGTTTGCCGTATTTATTCCAGTAGCATAAACAGTTGCGTCTAAAACAACCGTATTGTTTGAAGAAAGTGTGCCATTAGAAGTAGCAGAAAGAGCCGATCGCAATTGAAAATCGCCGCTGCCGGTTATTCTGTTAGCCTGCGTATTGAGTTTGCCGCAAATATTTGAGGTAGAAACACTAGAGATAAGTACATCTCTATTTAAAGTAACATCTGCGTCTGCTGCAATTGCAAGCGTTGCAACATCTGTAAAGGTTCCGCTGCCGCCAATAGTTTGGGGTACAGTACCCAACATAATCAGCTGCGATGTACCAATTGGTGTATTTGCACCAAAGGTTCCGTTGTTGACAATATTTCCTGCAAAAGGTGAGCCGCCGGTTGTTCTTAATCTGAAAGTAGAACCTGTCTCTACAGTTAACGTATCTATGTTATAAAAATTTTCGGGATCTACCGTGGCGCTGTTACGTATGCGCACATTTGCCAAAGTATGATTTACAAAAATGTTGGTCAAATTGGCAGCTTCTAAAATTAAAGTACTGCCTTTTTCAAAAAAGATAGGAACATGTGTTGATGAACTATAAGGGCTAACTCCTCCTTGATAAATCAATTCTGAGCCAGCTTTGAAACTTGTTCCGCCAGTAGCCCCAAACGTACCGCCAACTGTAGCAGTTCCGAATGGATAATCTCCCGAAACAGGATTGTTTATATAGCATTTTGAGCCGCTTGTGAAGTTAAGCGCATTGGCATCTTTTACATATAACCTGGCAGTAAAAATATTTGCGTCAAGTATATAAACATTACCAGCTACAGAACCAGTTGCCGTTGAAGCCAACGTAACCGTAAGTCCTCTAAGGGCAATAGAACTGGTAATTGTAAATGAGCAACCTGCATTTATAATTAAATCGTCGGCTGCTGTTCCATCTCCACCAATTATTAGATTACCGGTACCATTTGATGATGTCCGCTGAACATTTACATCTGCACCATTCTGTAAAATCAACTGACCAAAAGTGTGTGTTTGGGCAGTTGCAAAAACAGTACCTGTGGTTGGTACAGCTCCACCAATATTAGTGCCATCAAAAATCAACACGTCACTTGAAGTAGCTGTCCCTCTGGTTGTACCAGAACCATCCAACATAGTATTCCAATTGGCTGCTGTGCCATGAAAAGCTGCAGGGCCGGCACCCCCGACCCAGTAATAGGTTTGCGAAAAGCCGCTTATCGCCCCAAACAATAAGCAACATAATAAAATAAGCAGTCTCATACAATTAAATTTTAACATTAATCAATA
>JBBKXU010000396.1:0-4460 GCA_037969645.1 Ferruginibacter sp.
GGCGTAGAGAAGCAAAATTCAGTTACAACCACGTCAGCATTTTGGGGTGAGTTTGAGAAGAATGAAACTAGGAGTGAGTTTGTGAAGTTGATTTCTGCTAAGTTGCATTAAACCATTAAACCAATTAAACAATACCAAATGGCACATGCTTTTATTTTTCCCGGACAGGGATCTCAGTTCAGCGGAATGGGAAAAAGTCTCTACGATACAAATCCTGCTTCAAAAGAAATTTTTGAACAGGCAAATGATATTCTAGGTTTTCGTATTTCTGATATCATGTTTGGCGGTAGCGATGAAGAACTGAAACAAACAAACGTAACTCAACCTGCAGTTTTTATACATTCAGTTGTAGCTTTTAAAACATTGGTTGACGCAAAGCCTGAAATGGTTGCAGGCCATTCCCTAGGCGAATTCTCGGCATTAGTGGCTAACAATACGTTGAGTTTCGAAAGCGCTTTAATGTTGGTTTCAATACGGGCGCAAGCTATGCAACGTGCCTGCGAAATGAACCCTTCAACGATGGCTGCCGTTTTGGCTTTGCCAGATGAAAAGGTGGAAGAAATTTGCGAAGCCGTGATGAGAGAAACCGGTGAAGTAGTTGTAGCAGCAAATTATAACTGCCCCGGTCAGTTGGTAATTAGTGGTTCTATAAAAGGTATTGATATTGCCTGCGAACGTATGAAAGAAGCAGGAGCAAGACGTGCATTGGTTTTACCTGTTGGGGGCGCTTTTCATTCCCCGTTAATGTTACCGGCAAAAGAAGAACTGGCTGCGGCAATTGAAGCAACGCATTTTAATGATCCATCTTGCCCCGTTTATCAAAACGTGGTTGCAAAAGCAGTTACAGACCCGGCTGCTATTAAAAGAAATTTAATTGACCAGCTAACAGGAGCAGTACGCTGGACGCAGAGTGTGGAAGCTATGATTGCTGATGGAGCAACGCAGTTTACAGAATCTGGCCCAGGTAAGGTTTTACAAGGATTGGTGATGAAGGTGAATAAGGAAATGATTGTTGATGGAGTGAGTTAATTGGCTGATATAGAAGAGATTTTCATTAAGAGCAATAAGTAAAGTAAAGCAGGCTGTTTTTTTAACAGCCTGCTTTTTAGTTGTTATACTTTTAATCCTTTTATTAAATTGTATTCGGTTGATCTTAAACTGTACTGACTTTTTACAGCATCTTTAATACCCTGGATGAGGGTGGAAAGTGATTTGTAAAGTGCATTCCTATCGTCTGTTGATTCTTTCAATGTGCCGTAGGCAACTGCCACATCAGTATTTGCCTGCCTAAGCAAATCTAACTTAGTTGTGAGTGATTCTAGTTTAATACTCTCGTTTGCAGGTTTGTATGCCGGACCAAATTTTTGCAATGTTGCGATGATGTCTGCAAAATTCTGTGTCATACTACCATAAGATTTTTCGGACTGGCTTACAAACTCTGCGTTGGGCTCAGTTTTATCTTTTTTAATTTTTTCGCCCCTGATTTTTGTTATCATAGCAGTAATATCTGTTGCTTCTTTTGATGATTTGGTAAAGATTGAGCGAACAGTTGCGCCAAGAGGGCTCATGATTTTTACAAGTGAATCGGAATCTTTGCTGAAAAGCTTTTGCCGCTTTTCC
Organism: Ferruginibacter sp.; assembly: GCA_037969645.1. Taxonomy (GTDB): domain Bacteria; phylum Bacteroidota; class Bacteroidia; order Chitinophagales; family Chitinophagaceae; genus Ferruginibacter. The sequence goes on from JBBKXU010000396.1 coordinate 1,621, forward strand.
ACAACCGCTGAGTAGGCCTGTTTGTTGCCGGCGGTAGTGCTGTTTTGCGTTTTGATGTTTGCGATAACTGTGTCTAAATTTGCCGCCAACAGGTTTGGGACCGGGGGTGCATAGCCCACAAAAGCCTGAATGTGTGTGAGGATGGTTGAAGCGTTGTTTAACCTTGCACCGAAGGTTACTTCTGAATTAGATGCCATAATAGTAAGGATTTAATTGTGATAAAAAAATGTTATGCAGGTAAAATTAAATTGCTTTTTGTTAAAACATGTTTAAATAGTGTAATGGGAAACCCGGCAATTGTTAAAAGATTATGAGCGATGGGAAGTTATTGCTAACGGCTTACAGAGCAAGATTAACCAAGCAGCATAATATGAAGGCAGGTTGGTAAACAAGATTGGCAAATCGTAAAATGCTTGCGACAAAAAGGTAAACAAGATTAGTAACTATGTTAACAAGGTTTGCCGGTATGTTAAGAAAAATGGCATAGTGTACGGCAAGAGAACTTTAACATAAAAGAAGGTTGATAAATAGGGAATTTATAATGGCTTAGTGTGAAATAATACCGGATGTTTAGCTTTTTTGAGGGGCCGGGAGGAGTTTGCCTTTATTATATGTTAACTGGTAATTAGGCAGGCGTAAATCTTTTTTACAAAAAACACATGTTTTTTTTTTGCCATACCAAAATAATGATTTAGATTTAATTTTTATTTATATCCAAGCTATCCTTTTGTAATAATCATTGTCAAGTTCAAGCATAGAAATATTTACACGGTTCAGTAGTTAAAGTATAACGGCTTTAATTACCATGTATTAATTTTTATAACGGAAAACTTGATTGTTTGTGGCTTTAAAGAAAGCAAATACCGCTACCGAACTCTGGCAACTAACCCAAAACTGGTTGTCGATTTTAGGCATTAAGCCTAATTCAAAATTTTGCAGGGAAGAAATAAGTACACATCCCGATTATCCCGCCATGACGGCTGTTACCGATTTTTTAGATGGAGGTAATATGCAATACAATGCTGTACAGGCTGATGCCTCGTATATACACGAATTTAATTATCCACTGCTTGCACATATACAACAACCGGGCAACCAGTACCTGCATATAATACCCAACACTGCTGAATGGGATAGGCAAAAAGAAATTACACAACATTGGAGTGGTATTGTGCTTTATCCTGAAAAGAATGCAGCCTGGCAAAACGAACAAAACCAAGCTTACCAAAAAGAAGCACTCAAAAATAAAATGTCTGTCACGGCTTTAATACTTTTGGCATTGGGTATACTTGCAGCATCTTCACTTTATCAAACAGGTATTTCGGTTGGTATTTTTGGTTTACTGTCTTTATTGGGCCTGATCATAAGTTTGTTCTTACTGGGCAGCGAGTTGGGCTACCAAAGTGAAATTGTAAAACAGGTTTGTGGCGCAGTAAGTGACGGCGGTTGCCAAAAAGTATTAAAAAGCAAATATGCAAAAGGTTTGTTTGGCGTTACCCCGGCCGATGCCTCGGTATTGTATTTTGCTACACAGTTTATCATGTATTTGCTTAGCCCATGGCTTGCCGGTTTTTTAAATTGTGTTTTGCTTATTTCAATAGCAGGTGTACCAATTGCAGCATGGAGCATATATACGCAGGCTGTAAAATTAAAACAATGGTGCGCCTTATGCCTTGGTGTCATTGGCGTATTGCTGTTGCAGGCAACCTTGGTATTGCTGCTTCCTCAATTCCTTATTTTAAATACTGCCATACCCTATATTGCTTTTATTGTGCTGTTTAGTTTTTTACTTATTGTTATGATGCCTGTAAAAGCATTAATAAAAGCAAACAAAACCAACCAGCATAAATTAGCCGAATTAAAAAAATGGAAAGCAGATGCTGAACTGTTTGTAGCCCAGTGGCGGCAGGAGCAGGCTGTAGATACAACTCTGTGGCAACATGATTTGCTGCTTGGCAACCCCCATGCACCCGTTTTAATTACTGTAGCCTGTAACCCCTATTGCGGGCCATGTGCTAAGGCGCATGTGCAGTTAGATAATCTGCTGCACCGGTTCCCAAACAATGTAAAAATAGTTGTTCGTTTGTTGTGCAATGCTGATGACGAGATTGATAAACGCAGCATTGCAGTAAAAGCCATTTTGCAACATGCAGAATCCTGTAATGATAATTTGGAATTACAACAAATGCTTACAGATTGGTTTGCCTTAATGAATTTTGAAAATTGGAGTAAAAAATGGGGAACTAATATTGACGTAGATGTAAAAGATAAATTGCTGGCGCATGGTAAATGGGTCGAAGAAAGCAATATACAGTTTACGCCTACATTTTTTATTAACGGAAGAAAATTGCCCGGCAGGTATGGTTTAAAGGATTTGGAAATCTTGCTGCCGCAATTGACAGAAATATTAACAAAAGTTGATGTAAAATAATTCAGAGATTTGCGCAGTGCACGGCATAAATAGTTGCCTCTGGATAAACAAACTTAACGGTGCAGTTTGCAGCTGCTGCGCCAAAACCTTTTAATTTTATTATTATGAAAAGTTTATCAAAAGATGAAATGAAAAAAGTAATGGGAGGGAATGCAACTTTGCCAGGTTGTGAAAACGGACAAACAGAATGGATTTGTGGCACAGAAACTAACGGGAGTAATACGTGGCATGACTGGTGTAGTTGCAGCACAGGGGCTCCAATTCAATGTCATGTACTAGTTGTATAATTGGCACGAGAACAGGAACCTCCTTTTAAACGAAAGATAAATATTAGCTTAATTTGTTTATTTGGGGGTTCTAGTTTAAAATCTTAACTAAAGGATTTCTAATGAAAAAGATAAGTATACTC